>CAIQCA010000060.1 GCA_903870235.1 uncultured bacterium | reverse complement strand
CTTCCATTCCGGAGCTGATGGTCATGTTCAACCACTCAAATCAAAAGCAGACCCTGGAGTATCTCTGCATCCAGCCCGATGAGATCCGGGACGCCTATATGAAACTGGAGTTGTAATCAACCCATGGAGGAACCATGTAAACCGCACAATGTATCCCCAGGAAGAATTATTTGGCCTCAACATGATCGACACTTGCTGCAGGTAGGTGGCGGCGGATCCGCTTATTCTTGACACGAGACCACCGGCCTTGATGAAAGGGCCGAAGGTGGCCGTCAACAACGCCCGGGCGAGATTCTTGTCGGTACCTTCATCAAACCGGTACGATCCCCGGGGGAAGTGACCGACCTGCACAGCGTAACAAATGAGATGGTGAAAAACGCCCCGTGCTGGCAGGAGCTCCACGGCAAAATATCCGCCCTGCTCACCGGCCGGCTGGTCCTCACCTACAATGCCCCATTTGATGCCCGGGTAAGCCGGAATCCCAGAATTTTCTGAGGCCTTATATAAACAGTGAGTTACTTCCTGCATGCAGTATCTTTAATCTACAAACTATTTTAGAAAATTTGATTGAGAAGATGTAGCGTGAGGAAACCGTTGACTGAAATTTCTGGGGTTTGGGCGTACAACTTCAAAATGGATATCATTTCTGAAGCTGAAATACACCTTCCTTATCTGCCATCTCCCCGAACGTTTTTATCCGATCCCCATTCCAGGGAATACATTCACTTGCAAAACCATATCTGTTCGGTACTTCATTAATATTTTTAATCTCGTGACCGTCTAAAGGAGTTTTTGTGCGCAAAAAGTTTTCCTCACTATCATCAAGAGCATTGTCCTCCATCCACTCATCATCCTGTGCAGTGTAGGACAAAGCGGTTTTTAAATCATGAGCTTCAACAACAATTGATGAAATGTATTCGGTTTTAACAGCAATTCTAATTTTAAAAAATGGCATAAATACCTCTCTAAATTATGACTTTATCCCTTTTTCAGAATCTTTATGAGAAGCCAGGCCTCGATATACGATTGCTTCTACGTGACCTGATCGAGCTAAATCAGCAAGTGTTAATTTTGATTACATCATTGGTATCCGTGAAAAAACATATTATACATTATGATCCTTCCCAACAATGCTAACGTTACCCTCGCACCCATAAACGTACCAGGGTTGCTTGCTTTGATTTTCTAGTTTTGAGAAATATTTTTGCTGATTTTCTGTGCAGGCTTTGAATATATCGAATTTCCCTTCCCGCACCAAAATTCTGTCAAATCTCAGATCGGAATCCCTGTAATACACTGACCGTATTCCAATACTACCGGGAAGAATCTGCTGAAGGCAATCGACGACATTATCCGCATCGTGGGTAACAGACCGGTCAATCGACAAATCTCGCAATACAACCATAGTGTCGTTGACAAGAACGATTTCAAAACTGCTGAAGAGACGCATTTGATTTTCCCTTAACCTTATAACCATGTGAAAATCTCACCTTTAGGATACGTCGATAGGCTTTGCTCAATTCATCCTTACTGGAGAATCTCTCTTGATGTCGTATTTTTTCATTTGATCCGATACGCCCCCAGCTCCGGATCAACTTATGACCGAATAAATCATGCCCAGCTATAAGTCGATAATAGGCGTTCTTGTTTTTTTCCGGAATCACGCATACAAGATATGAATGTTCATAATAAATCATTGCACACTATCTATATATAAATAATCATATAAAGATATATAGCTATATATCTTTATAGTTATATTTCAAAGAACTTCCTGAGAGCCTGCTCCACAAGTTCAGTTTCAGTAACTCGTGAGCGATTCTCCATGGATCGCTCATAGGCTTCCTTTTTCAGAACATCAATAATATCTATAGGCAATCGGAAAACTTTTTGTTCGCGATATACTTTGGCGTTGACAATCTGTTTTTCTCCTGACACTTTTTCAGAAGGTTGAGAACTACTTTTCTTTTCTATTTTTTGGCCTTCATCGCCGCCTTCTATAAAATCTGTCGGATCAATTTTTAATTCAAACTGATCAGTTTTAGGTTTTGTTTTCATGCTGTACCTCTTCAAAGAAAGCTTCCATTTCATTAATAGCCAACCTATCTTTACCCAATTCCTGAACAATGACACCTTCTCCAATGGCTCTCCGAAAAGCTACCCGTTCACAAACCTTTGTTGTCAAGACTTCCAGTTTTTGTTCTTTCAAAAAATCCAACATTTCAGCTGTATCTTTTGTTCGTGGATCAACTCGGGTCAACAAAACACGGACTGCCAAGTCAGGATTATAATCTCGACTCAATTCAATAAGCTCCAAGAGATCTGTCATCGCTGCAGCATCTAGATTGCTTGCACCTACAGGTACTATTGCCATTTGAGCTAATATAAGCGAGGACCTTAAGCCAGCTGAATCACGGCCTCCAACATCAACTACGGTATAATTGTATTTTGACGCAAGAGTCTTACCTTCAGAAAGAATTGCTTTGCCGCCCAAAAGAATAGTTGTAGGGCTAGGACCAAGTTTCAAACTTCCTGAATTCTCTGATCGCCATGCTGCCCAACTTGCTGCGCTCTTTTGTTTATCACCATCAATAAGCAAAGCCTCTCCAGATCGAGCAAGCATCGTTGCCAGGTGGACGGCAGTAGTTGTTTTTCCTACTCCGCCTTTAGTGTTCACTACGGCGTATATCATCAAAGCCCCCTTTATAAATAGTATTCACTTTATATATACATAATGCTATATAGCTATATAGCATAGCTAAAGGGTTTTCTCAATATCTTTTAGCGATACCCAAGGTTTTTCAGATAGGGGAGAATTTAAATTTCGATGGTCAAAAAAAAAGAGCCGCTTCCCCAGTGTAGGAGAAACGGCTCTGCGTAAAAGGGTTAATTGTTATCAGAGATCTTTAGCTCTTTCATTTTTTCGGTCAAAAACCAAAGCGCCTGGTTGAGCTTAACATCTCGATCAAGGGATTTCACTGGACGAGTCGTTATTCGCCGGCGTCTTCCGTTTTCAGCAACCTTCGATCCTCGAAGACCTCCGCGCATTATATTCTCTTGGACTTGGTTCATCGTTGTCCAGAGATCATCATGGCTGTCCTCGTATCTTCTGGTATGTAGCAGGTCTTCAGCCCGGATAGGAGCATTCTGTGGATCATCATAGACTAACCTGTGGGCCGATCCGGCAAATATGCTTTTTTCGGCAGGGGTCAACGTGATCGCTTTCATAGTCTCAATATTCTCTGCAATAACTCCGGCATGGTTGGCAATTTCCTGAGCTGATCCGACCAACGCGTCAAGGTTGAAGCCAATATGCTTATGGCTGTAGTTCATCAACTCAGAACCGACCATAAGTCCATTGCTGCAAACAAATCTCCAAATCCCTGCAAATAACTTGAATGAACTGCCTAGATCGTGAGAGTTCCACAGCAAAAGATCAACACGCTCATTATCAAGAGTTGCCGGCTGAGATCGGAAGAGCGTCGTGTAGGGAAAGAGTGTCTTCG
>CAIQCA010000059.1 GCA_903870235.1 uncultured bacterium | reverse complement strand
GGTTTCAAACCATCACGAACATCTGGAAGTGCGCGATCAGTGATAACTGACATGGCATAGTCAAGAAAAGACTCACGCATTTCTGTAGTGATGTTGCGACTTATGACGCCCGCACCAGCGGCTCTAGCTGAAATAGGCGCAGATTCTGCTGCGTCGTTTTTGCTGTGTTTTTTATCGTTATTTTTGGGCATTTTCGCTCGCGAAATTAAAAAGGCTCATGGCCTATTACTAGTACATTATAGCAAATATGAGTGAGTTTGGAAAGCAAAAACTGTAAACAATAAATGAACCCTACGGTTTGATTATGTTGATAGGGCCACCTTCCAAAAATTCTTTGTACTCAGGATGTTGTTCGGCCAATTTTTGTCTTATCTCTGCAGTTATTTGTTTATCATTAAATTCATATATCTTTCCATCTTGTCTTAATTGTATTGACTCATGCACAGCGGCAACTTCAACTGGTTTACTGAGATCTAAACCAGGAGCCTCCTTCGCTAAATACTCAGCAGTACCAATAGACAAACCTGTAATCCCTCCAAGCACAAGTGCTGCTGCATCTATAGATTTTCTATTTAGTGAGAATTTTTCAAAATTCATTTGACTTAATACTTAATTAGTAATGGCTAGATTATAGCATTTATCACATATCTGACAACTGATTTAATTCCCTGGCCTCACTTCAACTGTCGAAAAAGTAATCTTCTTAGGAGCAAAGAAAAGATCTTTAATATCACCAAAAAGTGAACCGACGCTGGCAACCAGAGATTGTGCTGGTGAGCCTGCTTTGTCTACAGCTTGTGCAACAGCAGTAGTTGCTGAACCGGTCACACCTGTCACCGAGGCTACCCAGAACATTAAAATTACCAAAGTAATTCCAAATGAAGACCAGAATGCAATTTGTTTGCGTACTCCAACTGGTTTAGCTTTGAGATTGGATATATATGTTTCTATAGACATAGTTTTTATTTATAGTTTTATACTACTACTCTTTTTCCAGAACTACAACCTCAGCATCCTTCCCTTCCAAATCTTTCTTTTTTAGAGTCAACTTAGCAATCGGTGCTGGACTTTCTCCAGCTTCTTTCAAAAAGACTTTCAAAGCATCTTTAGCCCCAAGATCTCCATAATGAATCGGGATAATTATCTTGGGTTCCATGGAAACAGCGAGCTTGTATGCTTTTGCTGGATCCAAAACCCCATTGCCACCGATCGGCACAAACAAAACGTCCACACCGTCGATCTCCTCATCAGTTTCATTTGGAAGTTCAACCTGATTTACTCCGCCCAGGAAACAAATATTCATACCTTCAAGCTCAACTGAATATATGGTATTTATAAATTTATCTTTGCTGGCCGTATTTCCCCCATCGTAATTTGATTCTGAAGGAAGTCCTTTTATGAAAATGCCTCGGACTTCATACTCGCCAGGACCAGTGATTGCAAACGGCTTCTTGTCACCAAATGTCACCTGATCAACACCATTCATATCCGGATTGTTTAGTGAGGACAAAACGATGTCAGCACCAAATTTGGCAGGCTTCAAAGATGAGTCCTTGGATATTGGGTTAAATGAAAGTATCGTGTCGCCAAATTGTACTTTCACAGATTCTCCGCCGAGGTAAGTTATTATCATGGATGATAATTTAGCATAAATATGATGACGTCGCTAGGGGTTTAATAGACTTGGCCATAAACACAAAACCCGCCGAAGCAGGGTTGTGTTACCAGTGAAAATCTCTTTGAAGAGATTAGGGCTAGGACTTGCGTCCTCGTGCATCCACCAGTCGAGTATTAATCGACACCGTAAAGTCTAGCAAACCGATCAATGATGTCAATATGTCTTGGACACATGGGGAGTCGAACCCCATACATCTCACTGGTAAGATGAGATACAGATACCGTTCTGTGCCCACGGAAGCTCAGGACTTCCGTAAAATAAATAATAAATCACTGAAATAAAACTTAAGATAAATATTTGTGAAAAACTGCACAAGTATCTTTCAAGAAGCAACAAAAAAACCCGCGCCGATGCGGGTTTGAAAACAAACTACTTCAACATCTCATCAGGAAGCGGATCATGTACCGCATGCCACAGTTCAATGGCGATATCCCTTTTGAAAGATCCGCTAGGCATGAGCGGACCTACCGTAAACAAACACATCTGATCCAGTAAACCTAATTGCCTACGGAATCCGACACACCACAACTTGAGTCCAGCGTCTGTCGTGGGTAACTTCGGATGTGATCCGAGTGCATGGCAATGACAAAGCGGCACTGGACCGTTCTTCAAACGTAATCCGACACTGGGAACTTTTAGAACTTTCTTCTTGCTATCCTTAGAGCACACCAGTATCGTGCTCCCGTAATCTGATTCGCGAGCAATGCTATCAATGAAGTTAGCAAGGAAGCTTGTCTGACGACGGTCCCGCATAGTCTTGATTACCTCATCAAGAAATCCGTTCTGAGTCTTATGCAACCCTCGCCGACATCGTGGTTTAACCACCCGACATTTAACTGATTTTCCGTGCATATTACATCTCCTTTTCTAAACCCACATTACACCCGAGACTTTAATAAATCAATAAGATAGGTTATAAACACAAAAGCCCCCAGAGGGGCTCGTGTCATCTAGATTTTTGTCCCACCAGTCGAGAATTTATCGACATTCATAGTTTACAATAATATTCTCAACAAAAAAACGCCACCAATATTCACTGAGGGTGGCGTCACGTGCGCTACCTAACTAGCGCTAAATACCCATCGATCATTTTGTCAGTTCGCCTATCGGTGCGAAGGATCTCTTTATCCCGTCTTGCATTTCGTCTTTCAGGCTTGTCGCCAATTCTTCCATCTTTACCAAATTGAGCTCGTTCTTTTTTTCTCGAAGCGCGAACCAGGGGCCTTCCGTGAACCGCATTCCATAGAGCTCCGACTACTTCAGCAACCATTCCCTTGGGAAGTTGGAAGAAGGAATGTTTCTCCGGATCTGCACCTGTTGGGGAAAAGATAGTAAAGTATCGCTTGAACCATTCAAGATATTCATCAGCCGTCTTCGGTCGAGCCATTTGCTTGACGCCGCGACAGCAGCCGAACTTACATTTGTCAGCTTTCTTGTGTTTTTTCATTTAGCTCTCACTTTCTAATATAGAGCCTAACTTATTTGCCATATATGTCAATAAAAAATGCGCACCTCAACGAGAGATGCGCGCTACCGGAAAACGAACGATATAGCCTCACCCATGAGAGGGATTGGGGCTCGGTGAAATCGGATCATGTATCACATGCCACAATTTTTCGATTTGACAATCTGATGGTCGAAAGTCGCTCGGCAAATTGCAGTGATGACACTGAGGAGTCTTAGACCAAGCTTCATACCACTTTCTGAAATCTTCTCTATTCGTCGGCACTACAGGCACAACATCCACCGAATGGCAGTCGCATATAGATACCGCACTCTCGTCTTGATTTATTTGTGAAATCTTGGCTTCGCGTTCAGTCCCATCAGGATTCCGAAACACGAGCGTAAGACCAGTATCCAAGCTATCAACAATGTCTGCCAGAGCATGTATTCCCTTTCTGAATTCCAAAAGGTCCAAAGCAATACGAAAAGCATCGGTATGTTTCATTTTTTCACCTCCTTCTAATTTACAATCTACACTTTCCTAGACAAAATGACAACAATAGGCTATATTGAGCCGCAGTTAGGAGAGTGTTAGTCATTACAAATTTCGCGTTATCCCGCAATTTACACCGGATATTTCGGCTCATTGGAGCGCTATCTCGGTCTTATTAATTTAAAAAGCGGAGCGCGTCACACAAATGTTCAATAAATTAAAGGCTACTTTAGGTCACATGAAAAAGTCTGATGATGTGAAGATCGATGAATCAGCATCTATAGACACAGGCGAAGCTACAGATACAAAGACCGTCACAAAGAAGAAATCAAGTAAATCTTCTACATTAACAAAGTCCAATTCACCTAAGAGAAAGGTGGCTGTTGTCGTGGAAGAAAAAGTTACAGTCATGGGAACTATGACTGCTAGTGCCAAGAATCCTCCGATAATCGGCGACCTCGTGGAAGGTCCAGTTATCGCGGTTGAGAAGTCAGCTGTCTATATTGACCTCGCACCATTTGGTACAGGTATAATTTACGGTCGTGAATTCATGACCGCACGTGACGTTATAAAGAAGATCAATGTTGGCGACGTTATCGCTGCCAAGATCGTCGATATGGCCCACAAGGATGGTTACTACGAACTCTCTCTCAAAGAGGCTCGTACAGCACTTATCTGGAGTGAAGCCGAAATCGCCATCAAAGAAAAGAAAGTTCTCGAACTTCCAGTCAAAGAAGCCAACAAAGGTGGTCTTCTTATCGAATGGCAAGGCATCATGGGATTCCTCCCAGCTTCACAGCTCAAGGCTGAGCATTATCCTCGTATCGCCGATGGTGACAGAGATAAGATTTTGGATGAGTTGAAGAAACTTGTCGGAACACATATCGGAGTTTCGATCATTACCGCCGATCCTAAGGAAGGAAAACTTATCTTCTCAGAAAAGGGTTCTGAACAAAAAGAAAAAGAAAAGATTGTCAGCAAGTATGATGTCGGAGAT
This sequence comes from uncultured bacterium, assembly GCA_903870235.1. Lineage (GTDB taxonomy): Bacteria > Patescibacteriota > Minisyncoccia > Phycocordibacterales > PALSA-1337 > C7867-002. Next base: position 1,392 of record CAIQCA010000059.1, on the reverse strand, counting down.
GAGGTCGATGGTACCGTCACCGGTGTTGTTGATTTCGGTGTCTTCGTCAAACTCGAGGAAAACTTGGAAGGTCTGATTCATATCTCCGAAATCGACTGGGGTCTTGTTGAAGATCCTCGCCAATTCGTCAAGGTTGGTCAGAAAGTTCGTGCCAAGATCATTGAGGTCAAGGATGGTAAGATTTCTCTATCATTAAAACAGCTCAAGACCAATCCATGGGTTGAAGCTGGTAAGAAGTATAAGAAGGACATGACAGTTTCTGGTGTCATCATCAAATTCAATCGTCATGGCGCCCTTGCTTCTATCGAGGAAGGCGTTGCTGGACTAGTCCGCATCACTGAATTCGGTTCAGAAGAAAAGTTAAAGAAGACTTTGGAGCTTGGTAAGACCTATAGCTTCAAGATTGCTCTCTTCGATGCTAAGGAACAGAAGATGGCACTCTCGTTTACTGGGGAGAAGAAATAGAAAAGACGCAGTGCGTACATAATACAAAGTCACACAAAAAGGCGTCCTTAAGGGGCGCTTTTTTGTTTGCCATTAATCTGATTACCCCGCATTATAAACACTCATCGCTTTTTCTCTTCCCTCTTTGACTAAAACTTCCACAGCATCCGCCGCACGCTTGGCAACTTACTTCAAGACTTTTACTTCATCATCTTTAAATTTACTCAAAATAAACTTAAGAACTTTTTCGTCTCCGTGTGGAACCTTAGCGTCGCCATTTGATTTCTCAGGTGCTGTGCCGACACGAATACGTACAAAGGCTTCGGTCTTCACGGCTTTGATGATCGACTCTACACCATTGTGACCACCAGAACTTCTATTGAAAGATATTTTCATGCGACCAAGTGGCAAAGCAAAATCATCATAGATCACAACCAGTTTCTCTGCAGCCTTGATACTCTTTACCAACTGACCAATCGTCTTACCTGAAAGATTCATGAACGTGTCCGGAGCCACTAGAGTGACTTTTTCTTTACCAATCTTTGTCAGAGCAACATGAGCCTTGAGTTTTTTATCAAACTTAAAATCTCCGGTGGTGGAGTCACTTACAATCAAATCACCTTCAACGCCAAATTCCTTTGCAATAACTTCCAAAACTATACGTCCTGTATTGTGACGAGTGTTTTCGTATTCTTCTCCGGGATTTCCTAGGCCAGCGATGATGTAAGGCATGATTTTTAAATTAATTTTAATGATGGAAGTATACAACTCGTCTCTCAAACACGCAAAAAACACAAAAACACGTAAATTTCTATTGTGTCAAACGAGATTACGTACTACAATACACACAATATGAACCCAGAATTGCACAATGAAAAAGAAAACAAAGTGCAACAGTCGTCTTCGTCTAATAATTTCTGGAAAACAGTTTGGGAATGGGTAAAAGTT
>CAIQCA010000058.1 GCA_903870235.1 uncultured bacterium | reverse complement strand
GATTCAACTATCCAAAGTAAATATTATTTGAGTCAATAGGTTGAATCCATCTCTATTTTTGGTTATTTTTAACCAATTTGGGAAATAAAAACTTATAATAGCTTAATCTCGGGCAGGTTGTCCCACAGCAGCTCGAAAATAAGCTTCAAGGTGTTGTGGATTTCGGCGCCTTCGATGATGATGGCCATTTCTTCGCGGGAGGACATGAGGGCCACTTTTTGATGGCCATAAATATTAACCTCAACAGAGAAGGGATATTTTTTGGGATTCACCAATTTCGAGGAGCGGAGTTGTTTTTGATCGAGGGGGTTGAAGGTTTTGTCGATCATTTCCGTTTGGGGCAAGATGATGCGCACCCGAATGCCCTTTTTGACTCTTTTGGCCAAATAGTCCGTGGCCCAATCCATGCCCAGCACTTTCACCACATCATCTGAACCAAAAGCTAAGATTTCGCCATTATAATTCAACGTATCGGCATAGACTTCCCGCAGGCCCGCCTTGCCTTCATAGAAACGGATTTTGGGTTTGGTGCCGCGGACATTGTAGAAAGAGCGCAATTGCGGCAGCATTTCATTGAGCATCGTTTCTTTTTCCTTCAGTTTTTGTCTGAGTTTCTCTGGATCTTCCGCCACAAACAACCTTTTAGCTCCCTTGGTGGTCTGATAGAGCAGGCCGGCCTTTTCCAAATCTAAAAGAATGTCGTAGCCGGTGGTGCGCTTGATTTCAGCCTTTTTGGCGATTTCAATGACCGTGCCGCTGCCCACTTCCAAAGCCGCCAGATAGACATCGGCCTTTTTTCCGTCCAGATCGAACTGAGTGAGAAAGTCTTTGATTTGCATAGTTATAAACATAGTGTCGACACTTTCCGTCAACATTATCAGTATAGCACACGGGTCTATTTTGTCAATATATCAGCATAATAAAGCCTTTTAGTGCGCTTGACCCAAAATTCCAGTTGACACACTTGACGCAAATTATTGACAATCTGGCCAAACGGGAGTATACTGCGTAGTCAAGATAAGTTCAGCAAAAGAGAACCATCCTGACAACAGTTCATTACAACTTATCACCCCGCCCAATCAAGGGCTCAAAATTTGGAAAGGAGAAAGGCTATGTTTGATTATGATACCAATAGAACTCTTGGAGATGTATTTAATATCAATCTTCATTTCAGCGTAGAGGTTGTCGGTTTTATGAGCCTGGCTATTATAAAGCATGACAAACAGGGATTCCTTGTGTGGCTTAATAATCGCGATAATTCAGATTACAGCTGTCAAAGTTTATTTAGTCTTGGTGGGGGGATATATTTTAAGCCTGTTTGTGGAACCTGTGGCTTTGCTAAAAGCAGAGAAACAGCTGCTAAAGCAATGAAACACGTTCTGTCCTTATGCGAACGTGTTGGGGTTGAGGAGTTGTTTATTCTCAATTCTAAAGGAGAAAAGATGCTGGCAAGTGAAATGGCTTGGCTAAGCTAGCCTAATTCACACACAGTATCGCCAAAAGGTTGCAGGGTAAGTTGATGAAAATAACCTGTGGCTTCGTGGAAACATTTCACGACGGTAAGGTCAACGCCGACAATGACTATCATCCGATTGATTCACGATACGGATCAAGAAATTTGGAGAAAGATTAGAAAAATAATCTTTCTCCTCTCAATTGATATT
>CAIQCA010000057.1 GCA_903870235.1 uncultured bacterium | reverse complement strand
TCGTGGTTCCGCAACTGACAAATTGACCCCTCGGGTCTTAGCGTTTGACGCTCTGACTTTCAATCCCTTTGACCTCTACCAACTTCGGTTGGCAAGTCAAAGGGATTTTCAGTATACTGAAGTATATAAAGCAATGAATATTATAGAGAAAAAATGTTGGCCTGAATATTTTGAACATATAATAGATGGAAGTAAGACTTTTGATCTGCGCATTGATGATTTTGAGATTGCCGAAGGAGATATCTTAGTTCTAAAAGAATGGGATCCCAAAACAAATAAATATACTGGTCGTGAAATAAATAAAAAGGTTGGATATGTAGGTAAATGGAAGATTAATGATTTGGCCGATTTCTGGCCTAAAGAAGATATAGAAGAAAAAGGGATTCAGGTTATTTCCTTGAAGGATCAGTAGCATTGAGGCCTCTAATTTTGGGACATTTTTGTTAGATTGACACATCTATCCAATCGTAGTATAATAGATACGTAATAAGTTCTTTGATATGTCAGTTGTATATTTCGCTACAGCAGAAAGTGGCTTATCTTAGGCCTTTCTCTGCTGTGGCGAAATGGAGTAACCACGCGACAACGAACAAAAATACGAAAGGATGACAACGATGAAAAATCCATCGATTGCATCGGGTAATGAAGTAACTGACGGACAGGTCGAAACCTGTGTGACTCTGGTCACGGACGCAACTCGCAAATCAACAGGGGTGGCTCTTCGTGAACTTAGCAAGGCCGGCGTTCTCACCAAGCAGAATATCGAAAAGGTGCGCGCTCGCGGCGATCAGATCGTTGCGGCAATCACCGAATTGGTGAAGCAGAAGTTCGCCGAACTCGCCGAGAACGTGAGCGGTTGCCTCAAGCTCATCTCTGGCGCCGAAACTATCACGCTCAAACCAACCGACGGTAAGGAGTCCATTGCGAAAGCAAGAAACCTCTTTCTCGGTTGGCTCGACAGTGATTTCAAGATGTGGGGCCTTGATATGGAGAGTGGTTCGACGATGGAAATGAATGTCACGGTTCACGAGCTGATCAAGGCTGGTGACTACCGGAAGATCTTCGGCAGTCTGTCGGATGATCCGAAGAAGCTGTGTCTCACACAGCCTCAAATCATTCAGTTCGTGAAGAATCACCGCAAGTGGCTGAGCGAGAACTGGACGTTCTTTCTCTTCGAAGCCAATGGTGAACTCTTCGTTGCGGACGTGCTCCTGAACGATGATGGCTACCTCGTGGTCTACGTGTGCCGCTTCTCGCGCGGCAACGTGTGGGACGCCGGGGGCCGGCTTCGCATCGTGGTTCCGCAACTGACAAATTGACCCCTCGGGTCTTAGCGTTTGACGCTCTGACTTTCAATCCCTTTGACCTCTACCAACTTCGGTTGGCAAGTCAAAGGGATTTTCAGTATACTGATTGTGCATGCTTGAATGTGCAGTGGCTAAGGCTTCTGCGCCACGCTTGTGAAAATATATATTCGAGAATTCTGTCGGATACGTCTTGCAGGAGAGTGGGTATATCTTTATCTAACAAAAAATAAGTCAGTTGGTGTAATGGGCTGGAGGACTTCAATGTCCTAGATACGATTCAATCGCTCATGATTTGGGTGATGGTGTTATGGATGGCTCATTACACATTTTCTTCGTTGCGAACGTGAACCTGAACGATGATGGCAACCTCAAGGTCAACGTGAACCGCTTCTCGAACGACAACGTGTGGAACGCCGAGAACCGACATCGCATCGTGGTTCCGAAACTTACAGTTTCTCCTATCACGTCGTGGTAGGAGTTTTGTTTGTAGCTCGTTTTTCGGTAGAGTTGTTATTAGCTGTAGTTTGTAGTCCTTTCTTCCAGCCACCAAGCATTCTGCCGATTTCCTCTAGTTTTTCTGAAAGAATTGTATATTTTTCAGTTGGTATCAGCCTATTCTCCCAAGCAATTTGGCAAAAGAATTTTAGGATGTCCACTCTTGATATGATTTTACCCAACAGCAATATTTTAGGCTCAGGTGGTAGGTATATGCAGGAGAAACTCAGTTCCAGAATATTCAGAAACGTACTCTCGATCTTCTGACCAAGACCCAGACGTTCAATGCGTGGAAGATTGCGATATATAGCTAACCAATACTGATACACCTCTTTCTCTTTCAAAATCACTGCTGGGACTGTGCGGGGGGGGGCTTAATAGTCATTTTTTAATTATTATTAATAACGTGGTTACTTACAACGATATCATATCTCTTAATAATCTCCATGAAGCATGGCGTGAGTTTGTGTCGGGCAAAAAATACAAAAAAGATGTTGCAGATTTTTTACTTAATTTGTCCCATAACATATATTCACTTTATCTTGATCTGAAAAACAAGACATATATTCATGGGGCGTACGAAGCCTTTTCAGTTAATGATCCAAAGCCTAGAAACATACACAAGGCTAGTGTGAGAGACAGACTATTACACCACGCCATATATAGAATCTTATATCCTCATTTCGATAGTAAATTTATCTTTGATTCTTACTCATGTCGTGACTACAAAGGAACACACAGGGCGTTGGACAGGTTTTCGCACTTTGCTCGCAAGGTTTCAAGGAGTAACAAACGTACCTGCTGGGTACTTAAATGTGATGTACGTAAATTCTTCGCTTCAATCGACCAATCTATTCTGATTAATATAGTGAAAAAGAATGTGCCTGATCCCAATGTCATATGTCTCCTTGAAAGGGTAGTCGGTAGTTTTTATACCACTGCCCCAGGCAAAGGCTTACCACTTGGAAATCTAACCTCACAGCTTCTGGTTAATATTTACATGCATGAATTTGATTGGTATGTAAAACATGGGCTGAAGCAAAGATACTATATTCGATATGCAGATGATTTCGTGATCATGCACAGTGATCGAGGTGTTCTACTTGAAGTATTATTCAAAGTTAATGAATTTCTATTATATAATCTC
>CAIQCA010000056.1 GCA_903870235.1 uncultured bacterium | reverse complement strand
CCGGTTGGAATATTGCAGGTCCAGAAGAAACAGTAAAATCTATGACGAGAGAGATGATGGTCAAATATCGCACAGCTCACTACTCTACTAAAGCTACAACGGTTATTGTGTCGGGATCATTCAATGAAAAGGAGGTGATCAAACAGATTACCAAGGCTTTCAGCAAGGCCAGCAAAAAGGCACCTTCGCCAAAACTGAAAGTTAAAGAATCGCAGACCAGGCCAGCCATTTCTACGACGTACAAAGAAACAGATCAAACACATTTGATTATCGGTGCGAGGACATTCCCGATTACTGACAAGAGAATCTCAACAATGCATGTTTTGACTACTATATTGGGCGGCGGGATGAGTTCAAGGCTTTTTTCAAAGATGCGCGACCAGCTAGGAATTTGTTATTACATCAAGACTGACCATGATCCGTATACAGATCATGGCTTTCTTTCTATCTCAGCCGGCGTAGACAATAAGCGTGTCGAAGAGGGTATAAAGGGAATTTTGGAAGAATGTCGTCGTATAAAAAAAGAAGTAGTAAGTGATAAGGAATTACAAAAAGCCAAAGATTACCTTTCTGGAACAACTTTGCTTGGTTTGGAAACATCTGATTCTCGTGCGGAATTCTGTGGTTATCAAGATGTTTTGAAAGGTAAGGTTCAATCCCCAGATGAGCTAATCACCAAAGTCCGCAAAGTCACCGCCCAAGATGTACAAAAATTAGCTCAAGAAATATTTGTAGACAAAGGCTTGAACATGGCCCTTATCGGCAGATACAAAGACGCTGAACCATTCAAGAAATACTTTACTGTAGACTAAAGATATAACCGGCATTATAATGAGCCTATGTCTGAGTCGCCAAGAGATTTCCATATAAGCATCAGTAGCTCTACTATCATTCGCTTTTTTGTCATATTGATCGGACTAGCGGCTCTATACTATCTATCCGATGTACTCTTGGTGGTTTTGGCTGCGGTTATTATAGCCTCATCGGTCGAACCTGTTGTCAGGCGCTTGAAGCGCCACGGTGTCCATCGTGTTCTCGGTGCGATCATCGTCTATATTGTTATCGCGGCTATTTTGGCTACGATATTGATTTTCTTTGTTCCAGTAGTTCTAAATGACATTACAGCATTCTTAGCTAGTGCTCCCAGAACCATCTCTCTAGGGGAATTGTGGGCCCCTATACGCGATTTTGGAACTGGTGCCGGCTCACTGGCTGCACACACTATATCGGTATCGGATTTTGTAAATAGTTTGAAGTCCTTCTTTGGTGCGGGTACAGGACTCGATGCTTTCCAGACCGCCAGTTTCGTTTTCGGAGGATTCCTGAGTTTTATCTTGATCATTGTGCTGTCTTTTTATCTCACAGTAAAGGATGAAGGGGTCGATGACTTTCTCCGGATCGTTACACCGGTTAAGCAACACGATTATATAATAGATCTTTGGCATCGTTCACAGCGCAAGATTTCTTTTTGGTTACAAGGCCAGATAATATTGGGAATAGTCGTAGGTCTGTTGGTGTACTTGGTTCTGGCTATTCTAGGGATTCCGCACGCTCTTGTCTTGGCACTATTTGCAGGCATATTTGAGATTATCCCCATTTTTGGTCCAATAATATCTTCTATTCCAGCAATCTTGGTTGCTTTTACTGACGTAGGAGTTGGTACAGGATTTTTGTTGGTAATTTTGTATTTACTTATATACCAATTTGAAAGTCAGCTTTTCTACCCTTTGGTAGTGAAAAAGATTGTTGGTATCTCGCCGATTGTAGTCATTCTCGCTCTTGTTATTGGTGCTAAACTGGCTGGTGTCTTGGGTGCTATACTGGCTGTTCCATTGTCGGCGGCTCTCATGGAATACATAGGGGATATTGAGAAGAGAAAAAAGAGTGAACACAGCAGTGTGACCGCCAGCAAAGCGTAGTTTTATGCAGCTATTATCTAATACAGAAAATATTTAAAATGTCTAAACCTTTTTATATCACTACTACACTGCCATATGTAAACGCTGAGCCACATATCGGTTTTGCCGCTGAGATTGTTCGTGCCGACGTGATTGCTAGGTGGAAGAGGCAAAACGGATTTGATGTATTTTTGAACACTGGCACAGATGAACACGGTCTCAAAATTTTCCAAAAAGCCGAGCAATTTCACCTGAGCCCTCAGGCTTACGTGGATTCTATTGTGGGGAAGTTCAAGGAGCTTTTGCCGGCGCTGGGTATCATTGAGGATGCCAACTTTATCCGTACTACAGACCCTCATCATATTAAAGCGGCTCAAGAATTCTGGCGTGCGGTAAGTAAGAACGGTTATATATATAAGAAGAATTATTCTGTTAAGTATTGCGTGGGCTGTGAATTGGAAAAAACTGAATCAGAATTGGTAGATGGAAAGTGCCCATTACATCCACTTCAGGAAATAGAAACCATAAACGAAGAGAATTACTTTTTTAAGTTTAGTGCTTTTCAAAAGCAGCTTCTGGATCTGTACACGAAAAATGAGTCTGGTCTATCTTTCGTAGTTCCAGATACTCGTCAGAAAGAGATCTCGGCCTTTGTAGAACGTGGCCCACAAGATTTCAGTATTTCGCGTCTCAAAGAGAAGATGCCTTGGGGTATACCAGTGCCAGATGATGATGCTCAGGTTATGTATGTCTGGTTTGACGCTTTGGTGAATTATGTTTCTGCAATTGGTTGGCCAGATGATTTTGTGGCTGGAAAAAGTATGCCGGGGTCATTCAAGAACTGGTGCATAGATACGGGTGGTATGGTTCAATACTGCGGCAAAGACAATCTCCGTCAGCAATCAGCTATGTGGCAGGCTATGCTCATGGCCGCCGGACTTCCAACCTCGAAGACGATTGTAATTGACGGTTTTATTACAGGTGATGGTGGGGTGAAGATGTCGAAATCTCTCGGCAACACCGTAGATCCTATTGCCTTGGTAAAAGAATTTGGTACAGAGGCTATGAGATATTATTGTATACGTGAATTGAGTCCTTTCGAAGACAGTCCGTGTACTCCGTTACGTTTTAAAGAGGCTTACAATGCAAATTTGGCCAATGGTCTAGGTAATTTGGTCAGCCGTGTAATGAAGATGGCCAGTACTTATCTTGATAAGGCTCCCGAAATACCTGAGAGCTCCATTCCCGTGGAGTTTGTTCAGGCTATAGAGAAATTCGATATACAAGCCGCCTCTCATGTGGTTTGGAGGTACATTTCGGAGGCGGATAGGCTTATTCAGGAAAAAGTGCCGTTTACTCTGATTAAGACCGATAAAATAGCTGGCCAGGCCGTAATATCTGATCTTTGTGCACGCTTGTATGCTATAGGAGTCATGTTGAACCCTGTCATGCCAGAAACATCTAAAGCTATTATGTATCTTGTTAAAGAAAATAAGATGCCCAGCGCGCCACTTTTTCTAAGAAAATGAAATATATAGATATACATGGTCATATAGGCAGCGCAGTCTACGATGCAGACAGGGAGGAGGTGATAAAGAGAGCTGAGGATCTCGACATCGGCATAATTGTCATAGGTACTGACCTTGAAACTTCTAAAAGGGCGGTCGAACTAGCGGTGCAGCATAAAAATATTTGGGCCACAGTTGGTGTACACCCAACAGACAATATTGCAGTTGGCTTTGATCTTGTTTCTTTCAGAAAATTAGCGGCGCATCCTAAAGTTGTAGCTATTGGAGAATGTGGTTTAGATTATTTTCATTCGAAGCCTGAGGATATGCAAGTGCAGCATGAAGTATTTATCAAACACATAGAATTGGCCAATGAGGTCCATAAGCCTCTTATGCTGCACATAAGAGAACCTAAACAATTGGGGGGTGTCGATAAAAATGGGCTAGCCTTCAGTCGTTCCAAGAGTGCCTACCAGGAAGCTGTGGAAATAGTTAAGTTGCATGCCAAGGTTCGATCCAATTTTCATTTTTTTACTGGAACCAAAGAAGATGTCCGTGCGATTCTGGATATCGGTGGCATGTTTTCCTTCACGGGTGTTGTGACTTTTGCGCGTAGTTATGATGAGGTGATCAGATATATACCGCTAGACAGAATGATGTCGGAGACAGATTGTCCTTATGTGTCGCCAGCACCCTATCGTGGTAAACGTAATGAACCGTCTTATGTTACTGAAGTGATCAAATCGATTGCTACTATACGAGGAGACGGGGAAGTTGCTGTTGGGAGGCAATTACTTGAAAATGCCGTGAAGTTTTTTGGTTTGAAATGATTTTTTTGGCTTCACTCTCTATGTAATAGGCCGGCCAAGAGACAGTCTATAATCTGGCGAAATATTTGTAACTTTATTTGTGGTTTCTTCAGAGCTTTTTCATAGGGATTTTATCGTGGAGATTTATTATTGGTATTACCCTCTATTTGTCACATTCAAAAATGATTCTGCGCGCGAATCTATTGGGAGATGTGAGATCATTGCAGGGGTGTATGTTTTGTGTTAGTCTTTGTCACATTACAAGTAATCGCAGTAAGTTCCGGATTGATCATAAATATGGCTTAAACAAAGGCTATTTTATGAGAGAAAAGGATTCCGCAGATTAATTTTAAGCGGAGCACTGACTGCAAAAACACTATGGACGAAACACAAAATGATGTGCGTATGAACGTGTATGAGATCGGGTATTTGATAGCTTCTTCGGTTCCAGAAGAGAAAGTTGCTTCGGAGGCTGAAGCTATCAAGAGTATTATTACAAAAGCAGGCGCTTCGGTTATTGCCGAGGAAATGCCGCACTCAGAACGTCTTGCTTATACTATGCGCAAGAAGACGGTTTCTGGTTCGTATGAGAAATACGACTCAGCCTATTTCGGTTGGATCAAGTTCGAAGTCGGTTCGCACGTGATCGAATCTATTAAGAAATCGGTAGAAGTATACCCAGCCGTTCTTCGTATGCTCATGATCTCCGCACTTAGAGAGAATACTTATCTAGGTAAGCGTGCTTCTGCTATTGCTGCAGAGTTTTCTTCCAATGTCGGCAGGAAATCTTTCGCTGAGAAGGCTCCGTTTACTTTGACTTCTAGAGTTGCTGAAACAAGCAAAGATGCTGCTCCGGCGGCTCCAGCTACTGTTGAGGAAATGGATAAGAGTATCGACGCAATGGTCAAAGAGGCATAATCATCTTTTATCATTAACATAAACTTTATGTATCTAAACAAAGCATTTATCATAGGAAACCTGACTCGTGATCCAGAGCTCAAAGCTCTTCCATCGGGTTCTAAGGTTTGTAGCTTCGGTGTCGCCACCAATCGTGTCTTCAAAGATAAAAATGGTCAGCGCCAAGATGCTACGGAATTCCACAATATTGTTGTATTTGGTCGCGTAGCTGAGCTTTCTGCTCAATACCTTAAGAAGGGTTCACAGGCTTTGATCGAAGGACGTCTCCAGACCCGTTCTTGGGAAGCCGATGGCCAAAAGAAATACCGCACAGAGATTGTTGCTGACAGCATCCAATTTGGTTCCAGGCCAGTTGGTGGCCAAGCAGGTGCAAGTCCTGCTGCAGCGGGCAAGACGGCCGCTCCTGAGGTTTTACAAGCAGAATCTGGTGAGAAGATAGATTATCCAAGTGAAGAGATTAATCCTGACGACATACCATTCTAAGCATTATATTCAATTTTAAATTAAAACCATTACTATGAAAAAACAATGTTATTTCAGTCAGCATAATATCAATCAGATCGACTATAAGGACACAGAAGTCTTAAAGAAATTTATCAATCCTCACGGTCGTATGATTAGCCGTAAGCGTACTGGTATTTCTGCTAAGTATCAACGTCAATTAGCGACAGCTGTTAAGCGTGCTCGTTTCTTGGGTTTGCTTCCTTACGTGGCTAGGTAGAGCCATTATTTGAGAGTTTGCAAGCTAGGGATAATTAAAAATGTGACAAGTGTGTCGAGAAGACCATAGCGAGCGCGACTGGCGCGAGCTCGAGGAATTTGCTAGCAAGCAAATATCCGTGTCTTCGAAATACACTTGTCACATTTTTAGTTCTATCATTACTTACCAACTCTCTCACGGTACTCACCAGTTTCGGTATTGATTCTTATAACATCGCCTTCATTGACGAATAGGGGAACGTTGATGGTTGCACCCGTCTCTAGGGTTACGACTTTCTGACCACCGGTTGCTGTATCGCCCTTGATGCTGGGAGGTGCTTCTGTAACTTTGAGATCAGCGGTGATTGGCATATTGAAACTCATCGGTGTATCTCTGAAGAGTAGTTGCTCGATAATGCTGTTGGCTTTCAAGAATTTTCCTTGTGGACCAACTTGTTCCTCGGTAACTTTGAAACGCTTTGAAGGGTCTTCTGATTCACAGAACCACCACTCTCCGCGGCTTGTATATAAGTATTTCACTTCTCGAGTCTCTATTTCAGCCTCCTCTACCTTCTCTGATACATGGAATGAGTATTCCATAACCTTTCCTGTCATGAGATTTTTCAGTTTGGTGGCATTGACTGGCTTGCGCTGTTGTTTACGAAAAACATGAGAAGAAATGACTTCGTATGGCTGACCATCGAGGACTATAAACTTCTTTTCTGTGACGTCATTGTATTCTAGGAGTGACATGAATTGTTAGTTAATTGGTAAGAATGTGTCAGGATTGTATATCAGTATGTGCCTTTGCGCAAGGTTGCTTATATAGGGCTATTTTTGTACTGTTACCATAGAAAAAGGAGATCAATGAAAAGTAAATTCAATGAACGCATTGTCCTCGTTGGAGGTGGTGGGGGAGTGTATCGTATCGCTAAGCATTTGAAGAATGTTCGACCGAACATTACGACTATACAGACGGTTTTCGACAATGGTGGCCACTCAGCCAAACTACGTGATGAGCGTGGAGTGCTTCCTCCGGGTGATATTCGTCAGGCTATCTTGGCCTTGGCGGATGATTCGATTCAACCGATTCTGCGAGACCTATTGGCTTTTCGTTTCAGTGAACGGGGGGCTTCATCTTTGAATAATGCTACAGTTGGCAATATTCTAGTGACTGCATTGACCGAAATTACCGGGAATCTCCCGGCGGCAATCAATGCTATGTGTCAGCTTTACCAAGTTCGCGGCACGGTCTTACCGGTTAGTCTCGACGACGCCCATCTAGCTGTAACCTTGAGTGATGGCGCGGTTCTAAGGGGTGAAGGTCTTATCGACAATCGGTCCACAGACGATGATCGTACTATCAAATCCGCTCAATTGGAGCCGTCCGCACACATATACGCCAAGGCGTATGAAGCTTTGGCTGCGGCAGACAAGATCGTGTTTTGTCCTGGTGATTTCTGGACATCACTCATCCCCAACTTACTCGTTGACGGTTTTGCCGACGCGGTACGAGAATCCAATGCTCTCACGGTCATGGTTGTCAATATTATGACCAAAAAAGCAGAGACGCATGGATATACGTCTAGTATGTTTGTGACCGAGCTTTGCCGATATCTTAATCGGCCAAGTATAGACGTTGCGCTTTGCAATGCGACGCCTATCCCATCGTCGGTACAGGGGACATATAGCCAGGAATTGGCCTATCCAGTGGAGCTTGGTAATAACTCCAGTGCTAACATTTGGGTTGATGGCCCATTTGCGGATTGGTCAGGCAACATTGTTCGGCATAACGACAAAGCTGTCTCACAAATCGCAGATCTTTAGGGCACGACACAGTTAAATTCCGGGGCATAACCCTGGAATTTTTTTATTGTCTTTTTATTCCACACTCAATTTCTCTCGGATCTTTCCTAGGATTTCATCACGCTTAGCAGTATTTTCTTTCAAGAATTGTCTTGTAGCGTCATAACCGCGGCCGAGCTTTTCCTCACCATAAGAGTATGAAGCGCCGGATTTTGATACGATGCCGAACTTTTCACCTAGAGCGATGATTTCGCCTTCCTGGGAAATGCCTTCGTTATACATAAGATCGAACTCTGTTTGTTTGAATGGGGCAGCGACCTTATTTTTCACCACCTTCACACGAACACGACCACCCATAACTTCTTCACCTTTCTTGATCTGAGCGATACGACGAATGTCTAGACGAACTGAACAGTAGAATTTGAGAGCTTTACCACCCGGGGTAGTTTCTGGATTACCAAACATAACACCGATCTGCATACGGATCTGATTGATAAATATAACAACCGTCTTCGATCTGGCCACTATAGCCGTGAGTTTACGTAGGGCCTGAGACATCAAACGGGCCTGTGTACCAACATGGAAAGCACCCATGTCGCCCTCAATCTCTGCACGTGGCGTCAAAGCGGCCACTGAGTCGATAACGATAACATCCATCTTATTTGTACGAATGAGGCTTTCGACGATATCGAGTGCTTGTTCACCCGTATCTGGTTGTGAGATTAGGAGTTCCTCTATCTTTACTCCGATTTTCTTCGAATATTCGGGATCCATGGCGTGCTCTGCGTCAATATAAGCGCAAACCCCGCCACGTTTCTGAGCTTCGGCGACTGCGTGCAAGGCGAGGGTGGTTTTACCGGAAGATTCTGGGCCGAATATTTCCACAATGCGTCCGCGAGGGAAGCCGCCGATACCAAGGGCCCAATCTAGTCCGATAGAACCAGTCGGGATGGCGTCGATATTAACCCTGGGTTTGTCACCAAGTTTCATGATTGCTTCTTCACCAAATTTTGTACGGATACTATCGAGTGCATCACTAATTTCAGACATAGATTTTGAAGCACGGGCTTCGCTTACAGTTTCTTTCTTATGGACTACACCTTCTGGTGTGGTTTTTGTTTTCTGATTTTCTTTTGAATTTTTTGCCATATTAAATTGCTCTTTATGTGATTAAGAGGTGGGCTTAGACCTATAATATCACAATCAATTATTCGTACCTACTATGACAATATCGGTTTCTGTGTTGCGATCAAATTGGTCGGTTGCAAGCAGTGTTAATCGATTTATACCAGGAAAAACTACGATAGTTTGCTTGAAATTACCTAGTTCGTCGATAGGTACTGAGTTTCCGTTGATAGTTAGGTTGTGGGCGCGTTCAATGGTGCCGATCAGGTCTACTGTAGGGGATGAAACGGTGGCGCCGTTAGCAGGTTCTACCAGGTTAATTTTTGGACCACGCGCGTAGTTGAGAGAACGCGCTATAGCATAGGCGATGATGATTATGGCTACAACAGCGATTATCGCTATCTTGATTAGTCGTAAAGTTGTGGTACGAGTAAGGGGCATGAGCCCAGTATATAGGTAATGGAGTCTTATTTACAAGGGGAGTTTTTTGTTATACCCCCATCTCTTCGGCGATCTTATCAACCTCACCGCTTCCGGAGCCGTGACCATCGCTACCACCAATAATTTCACGTGGCTTAGATCCATTGGCTGGTCCGATAACACCTTGGTCTTCGAGGAGATCCATAAGTTTGGCAGCACGGGAGTAACCGACACCAAGTTTACGTTGAATATAAGAAGTTGAGGCTTTACCAGCGGCCATGACTGCTTCACGAGCAGCTTCGTAGAGTTCGTCCTGATCTTCTAGTGAGTCACCGTCTAAGTCTATGTTTGCGCTGAAGGCGGCTCCAGATCCAGCTTCGCTCATATTAAGATTGATTTCTCCCAGGATTTCGTCTTTGTATTGATCGGCTAGGAATTTAACTACAGCCTTAACTTCACCTTCAGATATATAAGCAGATTGTAGACGTACTGGCTTGGACATTTCTCCACCGAGATAGAGCATATCACCAGCACCGAGGAGTTTTTCAGCACCCATCTGGTCGAGGATGGTGCGAGAATCGATCTGTGAAGCCACCTGTAGAGCAATACGAGTAGGAATGTTGGCTTTGATAAGTCCGGTGATAACATTAACACTCGGCCTCTGTGTAGAGATCATAAGGTGGATACCGACTGCTCGGCTCATTTGGGCCAGACGTACGATGGCGGATTCGAGCTCTCGTGGATAGGTCTGCATGATGTCGGCGAGTTCATCGATTACAATAGCGATATAGGGCATAGTTTCAGGAAGTTTGGAGGCCTCTTCGCTACTCATTATGGTGCTGTTTTTGCCTTTGGCGGTCTTAGCGCTGTCTGCACGCAACTTGCTTAAGGCTGGTGCTAACACGTTTTTATGATAGGAATCTATGTCACGTGCGGAGTTTTTCTCAAGGATGTCATAACGACGACTCATTTCTTTGGCGGCCCATTTCAAAGCGAGGATTGCTTTCTTGGGATCGGTTATGACTGGTGTTAGAAGATGAGGAATTTTGTTATAGAGAGTTAATTCTACTCGCTTAGGGTCTATCATTATGAATTTGAGGTTCTCCGGGGAATTTCGATAGAGGAGGGAAGTGATCAAAGCGTGAATACTTACAGACTTTCCAGAACCGGTGGCTCCGGCGATAAGCATGTGAGGAGCTTTTGCCAGGTTACAGAAATGGGCGTGTCCAGTGATGTCTTTACCAAGAGATACAAACAAAGGTTTTTCGGATTCTTGGAATTCAGTTGCACCAAGTATGGTTGCGAGTCCAACAGTGGTCTTGGCGGTGTTCGGTACTTCTATTCCGACCAATGACTTTCCAGGGATAGGTGCTTCTATGCGGATAGGGTGGGCAGCTAGGGCGAGAGAGAGGTCATTACTCAATGTTATGATACGTGAAAGCTTCACACCTTCGGCGGGCTTAAGTGAGTATCTTGTAACTGAGGGACCAATAGAAATCTCATCCATCTCCACGGTGATACCGAAGTTTTGCAAAGTGCGCTTAATGATATTTGCGTTGGCTTTGATATCTCCAGTTTCTGGTTTACCTCGGTCCTTCTCTAGGAGTGATAGGGGAGGGGGAGTAAATGGTTTCAAAAGCGGAACTTGTATGGCAGATGCAAATTCGCCGGCCTCTTCGTCGGATAAATCTAGGCCATCTTCTTTGCCGGCTGCTTTGTTAGCACGATTTTTCTCCTCGATCTTTTTTGCTCTGGCGATAGCTTCTTCAGCCTCCAATTGAGCAGGAGTTTTTCCACCAAGGTTGTCCGCCTTCTGTGCTTGTGCATCTGCAAGCGCCTGATCTATTTTAGCCTCCTCATTGTCATTCATCTTGCCTGTACCAACTTTCAGGGTCTTGTCTGACTTTTTGAATTTTTTCCAGAACATTAACTGGTCGAGAGTGAAGTGTGCTTCAAATAGTATGAACAGTGAAACGACTACAAGGACGATTAGTAAAATCGAACTTGCCCAATAATCCAGAACTTTTATAAGTGGTACTGCAACCCACCTTCCGAAATATCCTCCGTTGCTAGGACTGGCGATGTGAATTATTCCAAGGCTTGAGAAAAAGAATACTACAGCACCGATTGTCTTTGAAAGACGGAATTTCTTTTCAATGCCACGCAAAAGGGCAATACCAACCAGGGTTGTAATAACAGGTATCAAGTAATATCCAACGCCACATAATTTGGTAAAGAAACTGAAGCCATAGTCTCCCACTATTCCGGCCTTACCAAAGGCGGCCAACAAAGATATTACAGTTATCAAAAGGGCAAATATCGCCAAAACGGTCTGTATCGTCTCTTCACTCATATCATTCCAGAATTTTGCCTTTTTAACGAAATCTGAATCGTAGTCTTTTTTCTTAGCCATTTTATGATCTTTAAAATTAAATACCGAATGCCGAAATTAATAATTAATATCCTAATAATAACACAATCATTGACTGGGTATAACTTTATTATTGTATTCTGTAAACCGCTTGCAACTTTATTATATAGGCATATAATGGACGCCTAAGGGACATTTAATAGACATATTACAACCGCAAACTTTTTCAGGGTTTTTTATAAAAGACAATATTTTAGCTAAAAACCATAAAGGACATAAGAAATACCTTCATTATGGACAATAAAGACAACAACAAAGATCTCCCAATACATGACCCAATAAACTGGAAATCACTGGGTTTTTTCTCTGCTGAAGAATATCTCCTCTATGTCTTTAAGAAGGTCGAGAAGATAACAGCCGCCCTTTATCTAGTATCCGGACTTCTAAAGGACGAAGAACCAATAAAGTGGGAATTGCGTGATCGGGGCATGGATTTGTTGACCTCGTCCTTTACAGCTTCTTCCACTTTACCTGGTGATAAAAATGTCGTTATCCAATCACTTTTTACTGCCGCTTTGGAAACTATTTCTTTGTTAAATGTGGCAAAGATTTCTAATCTAGTAACCGAAATGAATCACCGTCTTTTGGTTCGTGAGATAGACAATATTCTGGGTCTCTTAAGAGATCGTCTTGCTGCTAATGCCGAAAATGCAGGTTATGTTCTTTCCGATCTTTTCTTTAAGACACCCAATCTCTTTAATACAGATTTTAAATCTTCTGGAGGTCAATCAGCCAGCCAATTGATCGGGCACCCGGAACATGCCAATCAGGCATCTCATTCATCAAAAAAGTCCGGCAGTGAAATGTTGGCTATAAATAAGGCTGTTCATAAAGGACATGCTGATGTCCAAGAGAAAAAGTCTGAAAGACAAGAGCTCATACTTGCTGCTTTAAAAGGACAGTCCAGTTTAACGATCAAAGACTTTACCAGGATCATAAAGGACTGTAGTGAGAAGACTATTCAGCGTGAACTTTTACAGATGGTAGATTCTGGCCTAATCAAGAAAGAAGGGGAGCGTCGCTGGTCTCGATATTCTCTCAAATAGGGGTCAAAAATCTCTGTTTTTGTATCTTTAAACCACACAGGATATGAGTAATATGTCACACGGATATTTGCCTGCTGGCAAATTCCTCGTGCTCGCGCCAGCGCTCGCAGGGTGACATATTACTCATATCCTGTGTGGTTAAGGCACCAAACATTGACTTTTGAGCGTATTTACCATAGTATATCTTGCGTTATCCACAAATGGGCCCTTTGTTATATAGGGCCGTTATAAGCTATAATGCTTTGTAACGAGTGTGTATGTGCATTTACATATGCATTCGTCTCAAAGCGTAAGCTTTGATGAGTACGAACTTTGAAAACTACATAGTGTCAAGAATGTAATTAAGGTTCGTCTTATTTACTAGCCACTAAAGTTCTTCGTATGGACGTCGATAGTACTTACGAGGAAATGTGGAAATACGTGTTTCGCGGTCGACCCGATTTCATATAATAAAAATATGAGGACGGAACGCGAATATACTCGAGTTAGATTATTAGTTACAAATTGCGTAATGTCTCTTATATTATTAATAACAAGAGATATCGCATTAATTATAAAAATCATAGATATGAAAAAGATTCTTACAGCTTCTACAGTCGCCATTTTGGCTTTCGCTGTAGTTGCATCAGCTGCTACTTTCAGTGCTAACCTCACAGTTGGCTCAAAGGGTGCAGATGTTACAGCTCTCCAGACAGCTCTTATTGCTGGCGGATATTCAATCCCAGCAGGTGCTACAGGTTACTTTGGTTCACAAACAAAGGCCGCCGTTATGAAGTACCAGGCCGCCAATGGCGTTCCTGCTACAGGTTTCGTTGGTCCTCTTACTCGTGCTGCCTTGAATGGTGGTGTTGCAGTTGCTCCTGCTACTGGTTGTCCAGCTGGTTACACATGTACCCTCACAGGTGCACAAGGTGGAACAGTTATTGGTAACACAGGTACGACAGGAACAGACGGTT
>CAIQCA010000055.1 GCA_903870235.1 uncultured bacterium | reverse complement strand
GAATATCCGCTATAAGGATCAAGAAGGTAAGATGAAATACGCCTACTCTCTCAATTCTACAGCTATCCCAACTCCTCGCATTCTCGTTTCGTTAGTTGAAAATTTCCAGCAAGCTGATGGTACGATCAAGGTTCCAGAAGTGCTCGTAAAGTACCTTGGTAAAGACGTCATTGGAAAATAATATGCATATCAGTCGCCGTACACGCCAGTCGGCGTCATATTTGGAACACAAGCGAAGAAAGATCGTCTGGGTTTTGATTTCTGTGGTTTTAATCATAGTGATTGGTGTTTTAATTTTGTCTTGGCTGACAAAACTTTCTGTGTTCAGGATAACCTCGGTTAGAATATATGGAGCTGATCCAGATATAAATCAAAGTCTGCAATCGTCGGTAGAAACAGCCATCTCTGGATCATATTTCGGACTATTTCCAAAAGATAATGTATTCATATATCCACGTGGCGCCGTGATCCGTGCCGCCAAAGATTCATCGGGCAGGATAGACACGGTTGAAACAAGTTTGAATGATCTTCATCAGATATCTATTACCATTACAGAGAAAACCCCAGCAGCCTTAGTTTGTCCTGATTTTCCAAACATCGATACGGTCTCATCTCTAGACAATCAGTGCTATTTTATAGATAAGACCGGTCTTATCTATTCAGAAGCCCCCGATATTTCTTCAAACATATATCATCAGTATTTTATTCCAAATATTGGGGAAAATAGTACGAGTACGATCGTTGGTAGCTATGCAACTTCTACAGAAGAATTTACACATTTGCAGTCATTTTATAATGGTGTGCAGGCCGCCAATCTGGAAGTGGAGTCGATCCTTGTGAAAGAAAAAGGTGAATATGAAATGTATGTCTTGAATCCCGACAAGTCCATCGCCATTATTTATTTCAATGACAACCGATCGCTTACAGAAGAACTTTCCAATCTGTTGTCATTTTGGACTTATATGGTCACAGATGTGCGCTCTGCGAAGACCCCTCCCTCATTTGATTATATAGATGTTCGTTATGGTACCAATGTTTTTTATCGTGTGAACGGCGGCGTGGTTTCCAGTAAGTAACACTTGTATTTGCGTTCCCAAAATAATGAAGCAATTTTTCTACATAGTTTTTGGTGGTCTGGCGCTGGTCATTGTTGGATTATTTTGTGTGAGAGTCGGTGTAGCCGTCAAAAGTTTGAAACCAGTGCAAGTTGCTAAACCTGTAGAAGAAGAGGACAAGGTCAACACAACCTATTATCTATGGTCAGAAGCTACTACGACCATAGGCGCGAAAGCTTTTATGGTCATGAATGTAGATGATGGTTCTACTCTGGTATCAAAAGCTGGGGACACCCTTATGCCGGTGGCTTCACTTACAAAATTGGTTACAGCGATCATAGCTAAGCAACATCTGGATGGAGAAACCCGCATTACTATTTCTCAAAAAACTTTGGACACTTATGGAAATTCCGCCGGTTTTGTAAATGGGGAAGTCTTCACGGCCGACGATCTCTTGTATCCACTGCTCATGGTTTCTTCCAATGATGCCGCTGAGGCATTGGCGACGACCTATGGTCGTAAAGAATTTATCAAAGCCATGAATGATTTTACACAATCAATCGGCGCCTATCACACATATTTTGTCGATCCGGCGGGCCTCTCGGCTGGTAGCGTGTCTACAGCTCATGATTTGGCAATTATATTGAAGTGGATTTACACGAATCAGCCGGGGTTGCTAGATATCACCACAGAGAAGATAAAGATAATGCGCTCGCATACTTGGGTGAATCCGACACATTTCTTATCGTGGTCTTATTTCCTTGGCGGCAAAAATGGTTACACACCAGAGGCCAATAGAACCGGTGCTTCTATCTTCAAATTTAGTTCAACAACTCCAGCCTACGCCGTGGTGGTTCTTGGTAGCCAATCGCGCGATTCTGATGTAGTATCGCTGGTGCAGCAAATCAGAAAAGAAAATGACAAGTAGAGGAGTAAAAAGAAAAAACAACAAAAAATCGCCCAGCGCGCCCAGTAGACGCGAAAATTTCTGGCAAAAATTACCCAGACCTTTTTTTACTTTGGCACCAATGGCCAATGTCACCGATGCGGCTTTTCGTAAGATGATCGCCAAATATGGCAAGCCAGATGTTATGTGGACAGAATTTGTTTCAGCTGACGGGCTTATGTCTGTTGGCCGCGACAACTTGCTGACGGACTTGAATTTTTCGACAAAGGAAAGACCTATTGTGGCCCAACTTTTCTCTGGTCATCCTGAAGCGATGCGTGGCGCCTCGAAACTTGTTGCGAAGCTTGGATTTGATGGAATTGATTTGAACATGGGTTGTCCAGATCGCGCCGTGGAAAAGCAAGGTGGCGGTGCGGCTATGATGAAAAACTCCGTTGCCGCGTTGGCGGTTTTAGAAGCGGCCAGAAAAGGTGTTCATGAGGCTCGTGTGGCAGGCTTCATAAAAGCCGAAATTCCAGTGTCAGTGAAAACACGCATCGGTTATAACAAACTCGATCTTGATTGGATCAGATTACTTTTGGAACTTGGCATAGCCGATGGCACAAATTTGCCAGCGCTGACCGTGCACTTGCGTACACGCAAGGAAATGTCCGATGTGCCAGCTCATTGGGAATTGATGCCAACCATAGTGAAGATGCGAGATGAAATACAGTCTGGATTGGCGCAAAAAGATCGCACGCTTATTATCGGTAATGGAGATGTTATTTCACTGGAAGACGCCCGCGAAAAGGCCTCACAATCAGGTTGTGATGGGGTCATGGTTGGTCGTGGCATTTTTGGCAAACCTTGGTTTTTTGCAAAATCTCAAAAAGAACGCGCACCTAAGGAAAGATTAAAAATTATGTTGGAGCATGCCACAACTTTTGAAAAGATGTTTGGTGGCAAGAAAGTCGGCGCAAAAAAAGCTAAAAATCCAGGGTATGATCGCCTCAAAAACTTCGCGGTTATGAAGAAGCATTTCAAGGCCTATGTTTCAGGTTGGGATGGTGCCAAGGAATTGCGTGTCAAACTTATGGAAGCCGCTGATTTGAAAGAGGTAAAAAAGATCGTGAATTGTGTATAAATATCGGCTAGATAAATAGTCAGATTTTTTATGCTAGAATAATCCCAATGCCAGTTTTATACCGCACATATCGTCCTGCCAAATGGTCCGAAGTTGTCGGACAAGACCAGGTTGTTGGTGCACTCAAGGATGCTATAAGTAGTAAGCATGTTGCCCATGCTTATCTCTTTTCTGGTAGTCGTGGCACTGGCAAAACCAGCGTGGCTCGTATATTGGCGCACGCTCTCCAAACAGTTGATGAGGATGTTTACGAGATAGACGCCGCATCAAATAGAGGTATAGATGATATTCGCCATTTGCGTGAACATGTTTCTGTTTTGCCTTTTTCATCACCTTTCAAGGTTTATATCATCGATGAGGTTCACATGTTGTCCAAGGATGCCTGGAATGCGCTACTCAAGACTCTCGAAGAGCCACCAGCACATGTCATCTTCATATTGGCGACAACCGAACTCGACAAAGTTCCAGAAACCATCATCTCAAGGTGTCAGACTTTCTTGTTCCGTAGACCTTCGCGAGATGTCATCCGCGTTCACATTACAGAAATTGCCAAGAAAGAAGGGTACACTCTTGATGCTGGTGCCGCCGACTTGATAGCGCTCCTTGGTGATGGATCATTCCGTGATGCTCTTGGAACTTTGGAAAAAGTCTTGGCTACTGTCGGGGCCAAAACCGCAAAAGCTGGTTCTACAGCAAAAAAGATCGATCGTGAAGAAGTTGAAGCCATCACTGGTGCTCCGAGAGCCGAGTTGGTAAATGGTTTTATCCAGCAACTCATTTCCAAAGATGCTGACAAAGCTCTAGCAACTATCGGTAAGGCCGTTGAGGATGGTCTGTCAATGAATATTTTCATATCACTCGTCTTGGAGAAGATGAGGTTTATCTTGCTTGTACAAAGTTCAGCATCTTCCAAGTCACAAGTTCAGAGTCGCACGTCAGACGATGATTTCAAATTCATAAGCGAATTGGCCGGTAAGAAACTTATGACCACCACCGCTCTATCCCTCATCCTCCAGGCCCTTATAGAGACTGGTAGGGCACCCATCGAGAGTTTGCCTTTGGAGTTGGCTGTTGTGAAGATTTGTGTTTAAATGATGGTCTGG
>CAIQCA010000054.1 GCA_903870235.1 uncultured bacterium | reverse complement strand
GTTTCATTAAAGTTGAAACCTAGTTAGTAACACTTAATTGTATGAAGGTGCTCGTATTTTTATACTAGTTAGAAAATCAAGTTGCGAAAAAGGCGAAGTTATCTTCTTTTCTGTTTTCCATGAGTAAGGAGAAACGAGTTTTGCTGGCGCACACAAGAGTAAGGTACAAGCTGAATGTGCTTTGCCAGCCAGGCGATAAAACGGTATCGATTGAGCGTTTGTTGTTGCACGAGCTAGTGCCAGTATCGGCTCGGCTCGCAAAATGCGACCTCTTAGTTCGCCTCCTATCTCATATACTTCGAAGAAGACACGGACGAGTTGGCCATCTCTAGATCGGATGACCTTTTCAAATATCCCTTTTTGGCTGTAAAGGCTTGGAATAAGCATGTTGTTATCTCTACTATCTTACCAAAGATCTTGGTGCATTGGTATTGACAAATACTATACAATGTGCTAGTGTATGACCTAGGTAATTTGGTTGCCACGACAACCAAATGATAACAAAAGTGCTTTTGGGGACTATCGTGTGGTTGCTCTCGCCAAATATAAAGAGAGAATGTTCATAAGGAGGACATTGTCATGAATCGTAAACGTAAGAAAGTCATTCCGGAAAATCGTCGGCTCACGTTCATCATGCCGGTCACGAAGGACGGGGCGACTGTTACCCCATCCGAACTCGCTAGCGCGCAAGCTGCCAGCGAGGACCAGGACTAGGCCCGACGCGGAATAAATAAGGACCGGATCTCGCACCTCGAGATCCGGTCCTTCATATTTTATCTGGAGCATCTTTAGTCGTCATCGATAGCCAGTAATTTTGATGGTGAGTGGTGACCACTTATTATTTTTATATTTCTATCAGGAAATTTGGAGCGAAAAATCTCTAGGATACGTGCATTAGCAAGATTACGTTCGGCGGGCTCTCTTATAGAGATTTTGTAATGGTCGGCTGATTCTTGGGTGATTATTTCCTTTTTGGCGCCTGCAATTACTCGAATTTTGATATACATAAGTACATCTTTACATAAATTGAAAATAATGTCATCATTGACAACGGACCAATAACCAAAGAAAGGAGGTCTAGGTGGAAATACTGATAAGTTTACCGTTTTGGAATACGCTGGTATCTTATTACGGGAAGATCCTCGAACACAAGATTTTAAAGAAAACCCTTGTTTACCTGGCACTTGCAATTGGTGCTTTGTCTGGTGGAATAGGGTTAATTATTCTAATCGGTGCCGAAGTGTCATTTGTTTTATGGATTTGTACTTTCAAAGTAGTCTGGTTCAGAAACCTGATTCTTATCGTGAACGGAATCTATACGATCTTGAAGATCGTCTTCATTGCGAAGATTCCCAAGATTATCGGATGGCTCCGTAAAAAAATCAGGTCATCTCCAGTTAGACTGTTAGTGAAATTCAAGAATGGACCTTACGACGTTGAATTCAGGAAGATCGTCACCTAGACTCGGCTCCCCATGGAGCTCGAGTCTATGTTTTTATATATTTGATTTTATTTCTTGAATTCCCCAACGATAACCTTGGCTGGACGCATCAACTTCCCATTTAGAAAATAACCGTTTTGAATCACTTTTGTTATAACATGGTCGAGCTTTTCGTCCGTAACAGGTTCATACGAAGCGGCTTCATGAAGCTCGTGATTAAACTTTTGATTGAGTGGTTTGAGTTCGGTTAGACCACTGTCTTCCAAAGCCTTCTTGAGTTGTGAATATATGTATTCCACTCCTATACGCCAGTTCTTATCAGCCTTTTCCCAGGCCTCCTTATTCCCCATTGCCAATTCAAAGCTCTCTAGAACCGGCACAATGCCCTCTATGAGGCGTTCATTGGCAAACTTGATGAATTCCTTGCGATCCTCTTCATCGCGCTTACGGGCGTTTATAAGGTCGGCTTTGGCCCTTTGCCAACCAGTTAAATATTCCATGCGTTCAGCCTCGGTCGCTTTGAGCTTTTCTCGGAGTTTTTTAATGGTTTCGGTAGCAGATTCTTCGGCTACAACAGAGTCATCTGCGGCGGATTCATCCATGGTTATTTCATCATCTTTTTGGGTAGCATCGTTAGTTTTGGGTTCTTTTTTGAACATGGTGAGGTTAGTATAATGAAAAAAGCTTGGCGATGCAATGTTACCGCCTCTTGCTAAATGAATGTAATTAAGTATATTAAAAGAGAACAGTAAACCAAAAATTAGGAGAATTTATGGCTCAAAAAGTAGTGTGGTGCCAGTATGTTTGTGAACGTGGCCAAGGTGGCCGCATTATTATTATGGAATCCGGAAGCATGGGGCCACATCCTGCATTCGT
This sequence comes from uncultured bacterium, assembly GCA_903870235.1. Lineage (GTDB taxonomy): Bacteria > Patescibacteriota > Minisyncoccia > Phycocordibacterales > PALSA-1337 > C7867-002. The sequence continues at coordinate 240 of CAIQCA010000054.1, read as the reverse complement.
CTGGGCTGAAAACGGTATCGAGTTCAATGGTCCAGGTCGCGATGAGACCCTTTGGCTTATCAGGGATGGAAAGGCTACACCGCTTGCTGCCCGCAATGAAAGCGGTGTCGTGCGCGCGGAACAAAGTATGGTCGTCATCGAACAGACACCACGCGGCCTCGCCATTCGCAATGGTGCTCGCGGCTTACTGGAGAATGATGGTTTCGAAATTCTTGCTCATGCCACCCCACGACCAGGTCC
>CAIQCA010000053.1 GCA_903870235.1 uncultured bacterium | reverse complement strand
GCTTTCGAAAGTGACGAAAGGTAAAGTCATTATCGAAAATGAGAATTTCCGCAATCTAGACAAGGTTTTGGAGAAAAACGGCGTCAACAGGGTAGACATGATTCTCCTCGATTTGGGAATTTCATCGGACGAACTGGAGACATCTGGAAGGGGATTCACGTTTCAGAAAGATGAACCACTCCTTATGACTATGGGTGATCCAGCCAAATATCCATTTGTTGCCAAAGATATCGTAAACAATTGGCAGGAAGAAGATATAGCAAATGTAATCTTCGCTTATGGTGAAGAAAGATTTGCGAGACGTATCGCCAGAAAGTTGGTTCAGTATCGCGAAAAGAAATCCATAGAGACATCAGTTGAGTTGGCGGAGATAGTTAAATCAGCAGTACCTTTTTTTCCGAGAAGTAATAAGCGCAAGATTCATCCGGCTACGAAAACTTTCCAGGCATTACGTATAGCAGTGAACGATGAGTTGAATGCCCTCAAGGAAGGTTTGGAGAAAGGTTTTGAGAAGCTTGCACCAGGAGGAAAGATGGCAGTAATTTCATTTCATAGTTTAGAAGATCGTATCGTCAAAGAATATTTCAGAGGATTAGTGAAAAATTTAAATAAAGAAGATGGTTACGAGATAGTTAAGATTTTGACAAAGAAACCGATAGTGCCGACAGATCAAGAGATAGCAGAAAATCCTAGATCTAGAAGCTCAAAATTGAGAATCATACAAAAAAATTAGAAAACATTTAATAAAATCGGCCAAACTGGCCACATTAACAAAATGACAAGAGCAATAGCACAAACATACAACGTAGCCAATGACTATAGGGCACATATCACAGCAACGATTTTGGGACTGTGTGCTTTTATGGCTGTTCTATATGGGATGAACATCTACAGGACTGTTTTTGCTACCATTGCTCTTCAAAAGACTGAGACGGAAGTGGCTTCCTTGTCTAGTACGGTTGGTGGTCTTGATGCGGAATATCTAAGCATTTCACGTTCGGCTACGCCTGACAATCTCAAAGAATATGGTCTGAGTCAGGGTAAAGTTAGCGCCTTCATTTCTTCTCCAGCATCGCTTGGCCGCGTGGCCTTGTCTCTGCATGAACTCTAAACAAACATTACGACTGCGCGTGATCGGAGTGTTGGTCTTATGTGCGGCTCTTGTCTTGGTTGTCTCTCTATATTTTACCCAGATCATCGATGGTCACATCTATGTCGCCAAAGCTGACAAACAATATGTGAAGCCGGCCGTAACTCTTTTTGATAGAGGTACGATCTTTTTGCAGGCCAAAGATGATACTCGTATGGCTGGAGCCACGGTTTCCGAAGGCTATTTGGTTTACATGAATCCGACTATACTGTCTGCGCCGGAACAGACCTATCAGGTGATTTCTCAATACATCAAACTCGATCATGCCGACTTCGTACGTAGAGCTACAAAAGTTGGTGACCATTATGAAGAGTTAGCTCACCATGTTACAGCTGAAGTGGCGCAGAGTATTACCAGCCTCTCAATTACAGGAATAGGGGTTAGCAGAGAAACTTGGCGTTCATATCCAGCTGGACTTATGTCGGCGCAGACTATTGGGCTCATCGGTCAAACCAAAAATAATCCAAGCAGTGCTTCATCCACGGCCACTTCGAGTAATAACGCGACAGATTCTGTTTCTCTAATCGAAGGACGTTATGGACTCGAAAGAACGTATGAGGATGTTTTGACCAGACCGAATATCGGTTCAAGTGCCAATATGTTTGCTCAGATTTTTTCAGGGTTGGGGCAAACCTTGGTTGGTAGTGGCGAAAAAGGAAAAGGCAATATCATTACAACACTTGAACCAACGGTTGGTTCTTTCGTAGAAAAAACTTTGGAAAAAACAGTTTCCACTTGGCATCCAGACGAGATCGGCGCTATCGTCATCGATCCACAGACGGGTGATATCATAGCCTCTGTATCTCTGCCATCTTTTGATCCTAACGACACCACCAACATAAAAGACGTTCGTGTTTTTTCTAATCCACTAGTAGAGAATGTTTATGAGATGGGATCTATCATGAAGCCACTGACTATGTCTGTTGGTTTGGATACCGGTGTTATTACACCAGATTCTACATATAACGATACTGGGACCATGACTTTGAATGGTAAAAAGATTTCTAACTATGATGGCAAAGCTCGTGGTGTAATACCTATGCAACAAATCTTGAGTCAATCTCTTAACGTTGGTGCAGCTACAGTTGCCCTGAAAGCTGGTCCAAGCGCCATGTTTTCATACTTCAGTTCATTTGGTTTTGGTCAAAAATCTGGTGTAGATTTGCCCAATGAGGCTACTGGACTTATCGGCAACCTCAAGAATGGTAAGGATATCGATGTGGCTACCGCTTCTTATGGGCAAGGCCTGGCCGTCACGCCTCTGCAGATGTCTCGAGCTTTGTCAGTGTTGGCTGACGGTGGTTATCTAGTCCAACCACGTTTGGTAGACAAAATCGAATACGATGATGGTACTAGTAAAACAATAGATCCTGTTAAGGTTGGTCCAGTCATTAAAAAACAAACGGTAGATGATGTGACAACAATGTTGGTCAAGGTTGTAGACACCGCTTTGAAGCAAGGTGCCATCAAACGCGAACATTATACTGTGGCTGCCAAGACCGGAACCGCCCAAATCGCCGATCACGTCAATGGTGGGTATTATTCTGACAGATATCTTCATTCATTTTTCGGATATTTTCCAGCTTACAATCCACGTTTCTTAGTTTTCCTTTATCAAGTGTATCCTAAGGGCGCTCAGTATGCTTCGGAGACTTTGACCGAACCATTCGACGAAATTACTGGTTTTCTGATAAACTACTACAACATCCCGCCAGATAGGTAAAAGCCGGATAAATATTGTGGTAGGTAGCCGAAATTTATGTCATTTCTTAAAAAGATTCTTGTATCAATACTAACTTTCGAATCGCGGATAATTATCGCGAAGTACAAGCCATTTGTGGTAGCCATAACCGGCAGTGTAGGGAAGACTTCAACCAAAGACGCTGTGTATTCTGTATTGAAACATTCGAGTAAATTTGCACGCAAAAGCGAAAAAAGCATGAACAGCGAGATTGGATTGCCGCTGACTATCATTGGTGTGCCAAATGCTTGGAAAAGTCTTTCTGGTTGGTTACATAATGTACTGAAAGGTCTTGAGCTTATCGTCTGGCGTTCTGAGTATCCAGATTGTCTAGTTTTGGAGATTGGTGCAGACCATCCCGGTGATATCAAAAGAGTTGCCAAGTGGCTTCATCCTGACATTGTGGTGATGACCAAGGTGAGTAATATGCCAGTTCATGTGGAATTTTTCTCTTCGCCTGAAGAGGTTTTTACAGAGAAGGCTTATTTGGCCAAAGCAGTTAAGTCGGGCGGTACTCTTATTCTTTTGGCTGATGACGAAAAGATTATGGAGTTGAGGGAAGTTGTTGAGATTGGTGAAAATGTTGTTGGAACCGATACCCCAAAAGCCAACACAAAAGTGATCAGCTATGGTGTGAACGAAAAATCCGATGTGCGTGGAAGCGACGTGAACTTCAGTTATTTGAATGGGTCTTTGGTTGGAATTGGTTTTAAATTATCAATCGATGGTAATACAATTCCTGTAAACGTAAATGGTGTCTTGGGTGGTACCTACGTGTATCCTTTGTTAGCCGCCGCTGCCGCCGGCAAAGCAAAAGGAATTCCTCTTGGTGTGATCGTTGATGGCCTGAACGAGTACAAGGCACCGTGTGGACGTATGAATATTATCCCTGGTGTGAATAGTTCGACCATCATAGATGACACCTACAATTCTTCACCTGATGCTGCGGTCTCTGCTTTGGAAGCGTTGAAGACTGTTCAATGTTCAGGACGAAAAATAGTTGCTTTTGGAGATATGCTTGAGCTTGGTAAATATGCCAGCGATGAACATCGCAGAGTAGGGCAAGCAGTTGCCGGTGTCGCCAACACATTGGTGGCTGTTGGACCAAGATCGAAGATGTCTTTGGTTGAGGGTGCTGTGAATGGTGGCATGTTGGCCACAAATATTCACGGATTTGATTCTTCTATAGAGGCTGGTAAGTATATTGTTTCCATAGTTTCTGCTGGCGATGTAGTGTTAGTGAAAGGTTCACAGTCCATGCGCATGGAACGCGTGTCTACAACACTCTTGCGCGAGCCTGAAAAAGCGGCTACACTCTTGGTGCGTCAGGAAAAAGAGTGGTTAGAGAAGAAGTAATGGCTCTATCGTCTAATGGTTAGGACACGGCCTTCTCAAGGCTGGAATCGGGGTTCGACTCCCCGTAGAGTCACAAAATTTGGAACGAGCAAAGCGAGTGACAGATTTTGTGACTCTAAGCGAGCACCTGCGTGCGAGCGCCGGGGAGTCGAAAAGTCTGAGCATGTCGCACGCAATTCGAGCGTAGCGAGAATGAGTACGACGCGAAGACTGTACCGAAGATTTAAGCTTCTACTCCCCG
>CAIQCA010000052.1 GCA_903870235.1 uncultured bacterium | reverse complement strand
TGCAATTGACCGCTCTGCCACCTGCGCATGTCTAAGAGTTTAACAGATTTTTGGTTAAGAACAAGGGTTGTTATTCCGCACCATTTTCAATGATTGACACCCCGGGTTTTTCGACTAGACTGTAGGAAGAAAAAGAAAGGTAAAAAATGATTAAGTTTGTGACTGGTAGGATGATAATCACTTCCGTCCCAAGCGGTGAAGCACCTCTTGAGGTTAGGAAGGCCTGGGTTGGTCTGGAAATGCCCATTAACTGTATTCATGATTTCGGTTGCCTTGGTGTTTTGACCGGCAAACCGAGCGAAGGACAAATCCGTTATTGGGTCAGCCAGGATGAGGCCCTGCAAATCCTCAACAAAGTCCACCCCGATGCCGCCACTTGGTGGTATCAGCACGGATATCCGCATTTCGGAAATTCGTTTGGTTTCCTTGAGAATGAGATTCGTGTGTTCGGAGACCCCCAGGAACTGCCGCGCGAATATCGCCAGTTCCTCGGCCTACTTGAAGTTGGTGTCGGTGCAAGTGACCATCCGTCAAATCAAAACTAATAATGACTGATCAGATTTACGCTCATGTGTTGCAAACAGCCGTGGAGAAATCCGCGGCTTTTTTGTTTGTGCGGATTTTTGTTTGTTGGATTTTTTTCGATTTTTTTGAGGAGGGTGGGGGGAACATGTTTCCTAGCGTTCATTACCCAATTCCCCACCATGAGAATCGATAGATTTCAAATCACCAACCAGGACTGAGCTTGCACTCTTCCTGCGACGACGAGTCTCGCCCTTGTGCGCCACAAATTCAAACTTCCCTTCTTTTGCGGCAACTGCATCTTTGGCGGACACAGTGATTGTTCCACCATTACCAACTTCTTGACCAATCAAAAGCTTAGCCACAGGAGTCAAAATCTTATTCTGTATCAGACGTCGAAGCGGACGTGCGCCATATTGAGGATTGTAGCCTTCTTTGGCGAGATAGTTCAAAACATCATCAGACAAAGTCATTGTCACACCCTTATCAGCCAAACGTTTAACAACTTGCTCCACTTGGATCTTCACAATTTCTCTAATAGCCTCCGGCGACAAAATATCGAAGATGATAATATCGTCGACACGATTCAAGAATTCTGGACGGAAATAATCCTTCAAAGAGGCTGAGACTTTGGCTTTGGTAGCTTCGTAGTTATCATGATCACTGGTCTTCTGGTTACTGGTGAAGCCAAGCTTCTCCATGCGCTCAATATGTTGAGCACCAATGTTGGAAGTCATGATGATTACGGCGTTGCGGAAATTCACTATGCGACCCTTGGAGTCTGTGAGACGACCATTGTCCAAAACTTGAAGCAAAATGTTGAATACTTCTGGATGAGCCTTTTCGATCTCATCAAACAAGATGACAGAGTAAGGACGATGACGAACAGTCTCTGTGAGACCTCCTCCTTCATCGTGACCAACATAGCCTGGAGGTGAACCTATCAACTTCGAGACTGAATGCTTCTCCATAAATTCAGACATATCCACGCGGATCAAAGCCTTTTCGTCATTGAACATAAACTCAGCCAAGGCTTTGGTAAGTTCAGTCTTTCCAACACCGGTAGGTCCGAGGAATATAAATGAGCCAATAGGACGATTTGGATCTGCTATACCAGCACGTGAACGACGGATAGTGTCCGCAATCTTCTCTACAGCCTCATTTTGACCAACTATGCGCTTCTTCAAATCATCTTCCATGCGTACTAGCTTCTTGGCTTCAGATTCGAGCATTCGCGAAACTGGAATACCAGTCCAACGAGAAACAACTGCAGCAATATCCTCGGAATTTATTTCCTCCTTCAAAATCCTGCGTGAAGACTGCAACTTTTTCAGACGCTTACTCTTCAGATCAAGTTCTTTCTCCAAAGCTGGCAAACGACCATAACGAATCTCCGCCGCCTTGGCCAAGTCCACACGTGCCTCAGCCATATCAGCCTCTATCCTTATAGCTTCAAGCTCTTTCTTGATACGTTTGATTTCTGTTATGGTTTCCTTTTCGTTTTTCCACTTGAGTTCAAGTTCAGAAGTGCTTTCTTTTAGGTCCGCAATCTCTTGTTCAATCTTGTGCATACGAGCCTTGGCAACCTTATCAGTTTCCTTTTTCAATGCTTCGCGCTCAATTTCCAAACGCATAATCTTGCG
>CAIQCA010000051.1 GCA_903870235.1 uncultured bacterium | reverse complement strand
CAGAAAATCGCAACTAAAATGCGGGTGTCTTTGTTTTGTGCTAACATATTCTATGTACGTTTATTAAATATATTATTATGGCCTCAGAACACATTACAATCATGAAAAATCTTTGCGTTTGTCCAGAATGTAAAAATACCGTGGATCTTTCTCGTTATCCAAATCTCGTACCAGGTATGGTCATCGAGTGTAACCACTGTGGTATGACACTTTCAATCAAAGAAATTGCCAATGGTAAGGTTTCGACGGATATTGTCGATGAAGGAAAATAGAAGGCTTTTAATTTTTAGCCCACTCCAAGAATTTCCAGAATTGGGGCCAACTTTTGCTTACACAAGAAGGATTGGTGAAGGCGACCTTTTGTTCCTTGAACATTGCAAGCATGGCCAATGACTGGATCACTCGATGGTCTCTGGAATCAATCTCTTTATTTGAATTTAGTTTGATAAGCATGTCTTCCATCTCCTCCAGACGATTACTTTCGTGGCCCTTCAATTCCGGCCACCTTTTATCGCCATCGATTTTATCGATAAGTCCAAAAGCTCTGGCGAAACAGTATTCATCTTGCTGGATTGGGGTATATTCCATTGTACTGTTCTTAAGTAATCCTATAAAAGCGACTGCTTGATTCAAAATGGTCTCATCATATCGAAGTTCACATGCTAAACCAGCTTTTCTTGCGTGTCCATAATGTTTGAGCGCTTCCTTAGACAGATTCAAAAAGTAATCGTCCGGAGCTTTTTCTTTGTTGCCCATGAGGATTGAGACGCTGGCCCATTGTGGAGTATGGTTATCGAGTTCGAGAAGCTTATTTATCGGCCAATTTACTATATCTGGGTTATGGCACACTGGTCTTGTTTTCAGAGTTCCTTCTTTGATAAATGTTTTACCAAGTCCAAGCTTCCAAGAAGCAAATTGTAGATATCTGAACAAAGCACCACCTTCTCCAACATTTATCTCTTTTTTATTTTTCCATTCATATGAAATTTTCACCATTGCTTTTAAATCATCCCCGGTATCGTCACGATTTTCTATGAGAGGTATAAAAAGTCTCGTGCTATTTAAAATGTCCAAAAAACCGAGTCTCATAGACCAATATTTTGAGATTGGTATAAGACCCTCTTTTGTTAGTATCTTTTCTATTTGGACCTTGTTCATCTCTTATCTTAACTCTTCAACTACAGCTTCAATCATACCTCTAAAGCCGTGAGACCCCATAAAGACTATGATGTCGCTCTTTTTGGCGTGTGACACAGCGTAAGACACCACTCCATCATCATTGTCTATATACTTAGTATTTTGATGGGTTTTTTCGATAATACTAGTCAATTCATCTCCTTCTACTGGTAAACTGGTTTCGCCTTCGGCAACTTTTAATTTGGTTAGTTTAGGGATTATAACCATGTCAGCTCTCTCAAAAGCGCCATTGTATTGAGAAGCAGTCTCACGACGACGGCCACCGATATTTGGCTCATATATGGCGATGATTTTCTTGTCATAAACCTCGCGCAGGGTTTCCAATATAGACGAGGCTTTTTCGGGGGTAGGGGCGTGGCAGTCAAAGACGGTTATCCCTTTGCCACTAACTGAATCAATTTCACCATCAAGTCGCTTTTCCAGACGGCGTTTGATACCCTTAAAATCATTTATTGCAGAGATTATCTTTTCTGCAGGAATACCTATCTCCATAGCCATAGCGAAACATCCGGTTATATTTTCTGCATTGAAACGACCGAGCATCGGCGTGGTTATATCAAATGTGCCGTTTTTACAGGTGATCTTGAAACGCAGACCTTTTTTGGTACTTTTTATGTCTTCGTAATAGTAATTTGCTTCGGTAGTTTTTCCGTATGTAACAATATGCTTAGAGGTTGTTTTTTTGACTGAATTGCTATTTACGGTATTGATAACCTTATGAACACCGGAGTCATCATTACAGACGACAAGGATTCCGGATTCGGGAATTCCGGCTACCAACTTCTCAAACGCATTGAAGTATTGCTTTTCTGTCGGATATAGATCGGCATGATCCCAAGAGACTGAAGTAAGGAGTAAGTGGGTTGGATTATAGTAAACAAATTTGGGGCGCTTGTCGTAAATGGCTACTTGATACTCATCGCCTTCGACAACGCTCCAGTCCGATTCGGAGAGAGTGCCTGTGGCATGCGATAGGGAGAGACCGCCAGTAAAATAACTCGGCTTCATATCCGCTTTTATCAAAATGAAAGAAAGTAGCGCCGATGAAGTTGTTTTACCCCAAGTTCCAGCTGTTACTATGGAGTTCTTTTTAATGAAATATTTTTGTAGAATTTCGGCATAAGGATAAAATGGGATTCCATGTTCTTTTGCATATACAATCTCAGGGTTTGAGAGGCTTGTTCCTATGCCGCCAACTATCATAAGATCTGGTTTTCCTACACCACCGTTTTCTGGTGAGAGATCGAATTTCTCTGGATGCCAGCCAGCATGATACTGAATGCCGAAATCATTTAGATATGTTGACACTGGAGGATAAAAACCCTTATCACTACCGGTTATCCTTACACCACGTTCATGGAAGGCGATAGCTAGTGCACTAGTTGCCACACCACAGATACCTACGATAT
>CAIQCA010000050.1 GCA_903870235.1 uncultured bacterium | reverse complement strand
GGATACTCATAGGATATATTTTATACCAGAATCTTTAAAGGTAAAATTGTATATACTTTCCCCCCGGAGGTTGTCTGGTAAGAACACGGTAGCCTCTTTCTTCAGGGAAGCGGCCAATGCTGCTCCGCCAGATATCACGGTGACGAAATTTCTAGATGAGTAGATCATATCCATATATCTATAGATATCCTGCTTGCTTGGAACCACGTATTCTATTTCATATTTATTCTGTGACAGACTTTTTATATGATTGTTGATCTTTTGTGTATTGAAGGCCCATCCCATCTTATGACCACTGATATAGTTTAGATCAACAAGCACTGTCGAGGTGTACTCGGGTAATTTTTTCGGCTTGTAATATATTTCTGGCAGAGCTTTTTCTCTTATACCAAATTGCTTGTACAGATTTTCTATAATGTTTGTACCATTGATATCCAAAATCAAATTAATGAAGCTACGGTCTCTTGAAAAATGTTTATATTTGAAACCCGGCTGAGTCTTAAATCCTTTGAAGTAAGGGTTCATCTCGAAGCATATTTTGAAAGTATCCGGATGTCTGAAGACTTTTTTACAATTTTCGCTAAGATAAAAATCAACATTATATTTTTCTTTTAAGATTCTTGGTAGCGGTGTATACACTAGGACATCTCCCAATCCTCCCCAATCTAAATCCAGCACAAACTCTTTCCTGTCTTTGATCTTCTGGATTTCCTCTTGATATTTTAAGTATTCATTTTTTTCCGAAAAGTAGTTATATACATTATTTTTAATGCCGATCACAAGATAGAAAAATCTTCTGATGACATGAACATCCTTTAGTTTGTTTTTGGTCTCTTTTTTTAGTTTTCTTACTATTCGTACAAAGATGTTGACTTCATCTCCTTGCTTGGTGAAATCAAATGTCTTTTCGATGGTACCTTCATTTACTAGTCCTGTATCTCTTTTGAGTATGTCCGCTGACTCTTTTAGGTATTTATGTATGTATCCATTGTTCACCCCAGATTTTATAAGGCTTTCACATATGTCAAAAGCCTCATTATATTTCTGTTTATTGAAATACCTTACACCAAGCCAATATTTGTCACCGGTGCACATGTCCTTTGTTTTTACTAGACTCTTTTCATATTCGTCTGCACCACCGGGTTTGATATATCCTAGATAATTCTTTTTGAATATGTTTGTTTGCTTGGTTAAATAATCGGAAAGAACTTTTGTGGGATCATTGAGATCAAACGATAAAATTTCTCTCTGTGTCTCATCATCAAAAAGGTAAAAGAATTCCTCGTATATTTTGAACCAGTTGTGGTTTATCTTTCCAGATTCATACTCGCGCATATAATATGATTTGTTGAAATTGATTCTGTGGAGATACTCTGTTTCCGGACAAGTATACGCCTTCAATCCATTGGCTAAGAATCTCCAAGCGAAGGACTGAGTATCGAAGCCATGATTTTCCGGATAGCCCAGGGTTATGTCGAAGGCTTTTCTGGTCAACATAAATGTCGAATAAAGAGGGCAGAGTGGGCCGCCTGGTTTTTCTATCAGGCTATCAAATGGTATCGCTTGGCCAACGTAACCAAAAGTGTTTATGAAGCTTACATCTTTTGTGTTATTACCTTTGAACTTTATCGAACGGTGGATACCAACCCCGTCACATCCTTTTTCTTTTATCATTTCGTACATCTTTCCCAAGGTACCTTCCGGAAGTATATCGTCACTATCCAAACAAAATATAACGTCGCTGGAGGCAATCTTTACTGCAGTGTTTCTGGTGGCACCACCGCCCTTGTTTATGGTATGAAAAAATGTCTTTACGTTTTCTTTTCCTTGTGCCAGTTTTTCTATGAGTTTTCTGGTATCGTCTGTCGAAGCATCGTCCACCATTACTATTTCATATGGAACCGGTATCTTCTGTAGAAAGCAGGAATTGAAAGCCTGTTCCAAAGTCTGGGAACAGTTGTAGCAAGGTATTATTATGGTTAGTTCTGGGGTGTTTATCATGCGCTTAGGATTATCGAATACTTGTACGTATTATTTTCTCCCAATAGTCGAGTCTAGTTATACCAGATTTCGATGATAAATCATATTTATTGTATATTTCTTCGAGTTGTTTTTCTGACACTGATACAATGTCGTTCCAATCCTTTATGACCCAAATAGGGAAGTCGTTTTGAGAAATGATCTGATTATCGCTAGTATTTTTTACTATAGGTATAATATTTAGTATCAAGGCCTCCCATGTGCGCATGCAGTCGGGTCCATTACCTTCTGGAGAAGCCACGAAATCATAAGTATCCAGAAGTTCAAAATAATCTGCAGGGATCAATCTTTGTGGTACGGCATCTGCGCTAGGGCAAGCATTTAAGGCTTTCAAAGCAGCTCCTCTTTCCTCGGGATTTGTACTAGGATTGAACCCAAATAATATCCTTGGTTTCCTCAAAAGAACACCGTTGACAGGAGCTTTGCCTGAATTTTTTGCAATTAGTTTGGCCGCTTTCTTCCACAGAATCCATCCACTCATAAACCATTTTTTGTTTTCTATACCGATTGGTATCGGTGTTATCTTTTCATGCTTATAGATGTTGTTTTGTGCGAACCAGCGTATAATTTTCTGATCAATGTAACGCGTTTCTTTTTCTCCAACAGTGTTGTCACTATTGTGAGTGATTAGTTTGTAGTTTACAGAAATATCTTGGTGTACCTTTGTGAACCATTCTTCCACTAGGTCTGTTTTTAGGAAGACAACTTGTGACTCCCCGATATCTTTGGGATTACATTTTTGGAGCTCGTCGTATATATGATCAGCGATAGATCTAAGCCCGTCACCAGTTAAATAGGGATAACTAGATGGCCTGGGATTTGGAAAATAACGGATTGAGATCCGTAATATCTTCGAATAAATTCTCCAAAAAAGTTTTTTAAACATTTTTATTTGGTTGTTAATGGAAGAAACGTAGTAGTGTCTTTTTTATAGACTCAACATCTTCTGGTTCGAAGAAACCAAAGAGCCAATATAAGACGAGGTACAATATGCCGATACAACCACCAACAATAAATACTTCTGCAAAATTGTGAACCAAATGTGCGGCTCCGAAATATGAAACCACCAAGACGATAGCGCTGACCAATAAATTTTTTGCAAAGATATTTCGATAGTAATGTGCTCTCTGGTCTAGCTTCAAATAGTGTTTTTCTGTGAAATAGAACATGTATATAGCCGGTATGAGTGAAAGTAGATAAGCCCAAGCGGCTCCATTGATACCAAAGAGTGGCATGAGTATTACCAAAAGGATTGTATTTAACGCTGCCATAGCGATTGAAAGGATGGTAAGAAATTTGAGCTTGCCTAGGCCAAGCAAGAAACTAGAGAGAGGGCCAGTGAGCGCCAGAACGAAGTTAGTAGCTGCCAATATGATCATGACCGTTGTCGCCTTAGCAGCTAGGTCCGGCGAGATCCAATAAGTGAGTAGTTGGCGAGAAAAAGCTATGGTTGTTACTGTGACAGCGGCTGCTAGCACAGTGATAAGTCTGAATGATCTCACATAGAGTGTTTTTAATCTTTCTGTTTCTCCACTGCCACTTAAACTCGAAGCCATAGGGAATAGTACGGCGGACAAACTATTGGATATGCCAGGAACCTTCATGGCGATATTTCCTGGGATACTATAATAGGTCAAGCTCGATGGACCAAGGAAGAAAGGCATTATCAGTCTATCGAGGTATGTCAGTGAAACTGTAGCCATGTTGTTTGCGAATGTAACCATTCCGAAAATGTAACTTTTCTTGGCCTCCACTTTGTCCCAACCGAGACGATATGGGTTGTTTGGCAAAATCCTCCTGGAGACAAATTGGAAAATTATGATTGCGATAAATGCAATAACACATTGAACTAGGAATATAGTGCCGATAGAATGTTTGTTCAAGACGAGCCATAATATAGATAATTGTTGGATCGTTAGGCCAACAGTTCCGATTTTGAAGCTAATATCAAATCTTTGAAGGGAATTTATGATGAGTGTATAGGTTGAACTGATGGAGCTGATTAAGAACAATATGCCGGCGGCTATGAATATCAATTTGTAATCAGTGTAGTTTGCGAATATTGTAGATGCAAAAGGGAGAAACGCTCCTATGACAATGACTAAGCAACCGATGATGCCTACACCGAGAAAAATGCTGTTGGCTGTTTTGAGAAGTGACCTTATTCGCTCTGTGTCTCCTCGGCCATGGTACTCCGCAAGGTATTTACCTACGGCCGTAGAAATTCCAAAATCCAATAGCCCCATAAAGCTGATGACTGTATTGAAGAAAGTATATATGCCGTAGTCCTTGATTCCCATACCAGAGACGATGAGTGGAGTTACAACTAAAGATATCAATATCGGCCAACCATAACCAAGGAAGCTATATATAGAGTTTTTAATGGTTCGGTGGGTGGATTCCATAGCTACTACTCTACCATTTTGAGATTATGTATGCATATAGTTTTTTATGGTATAGTGTCATTCGCATTATCAAAATAAGTTCGAAGCAATTTTTTCGTAAAATATATGTCAATCAAACAACTAACCCGTTTCCTTACGCTTACTGTTTTGTTTCTGATTCCTCTTTTTGCCCTCGTAGTTGCTAACTCTTTCTTTTTCCCATTTATTACAGGAAAAGCCTTTCTTTTTAGGATTTTAGTGGAAGTTGCTTTCGCGGGTTGGGTTATATTGGCTTTTTGGGATGCTAAGTATAGACCAAAGTTAAATTCACTCACTGTAGCAGTAACTATTTTTACTGTAGTGACACTTGTTGCAGATCTTCTCGGTATTAATCCTATTCGTAGCATCATGTCCAACTTCGAGCGTATGGAAGGCTGGTTAGTCATACTTCATCTCTGGATGTTTTTTATGGCTATCACATACACCTTTGGTTCAGGAGAAGAAGGGAAGCGTATTTGGTTTCGTTGGCTGAATGTTTCTCTGGTCGTCGCTTTCTATATTGCTTGTCGTGGTGCTTTACAGTGGGCTGGAAAGGTTGCTATTGAACAAAGTGCTAGCCGTCCCGATTCTACTCTAGGTAATGCGGCTTACTTGGCTGTATACATGTTGATCAACTCTGGTATAGCGGCGTATTTGTTCTTGTCGACTCAAGTATCACGTAAAGCTCTGATAGCTCATCACCACCGTACAGTCTTTATTGTTAGAGAATGGGTATATGCCATTATTACTATTTTCTTCGCGGTTGTACTCTATAGTACATCTACTCGTGGTGCGATTTTGGGTTATGCTGGTGGCGTGATACTAGCCCTTGTCTTGTATGCGATATTTGGTGGCCACAAAGATTCCGCTCACGATGGATCGAGACATGTATTTTCTACGAACACATGGCGAATTATCTCAGGCGGCATCGCTGTCCTTGTCTTATTGTTCGGTTTCATCTTGTGGTCCAATGGTTCATGTTCCTCGG
>CAIQCA010000049.1 GCA_903870235.1 uncultured bacterium | reverse complement strand
TTGAAAATGCCACCTATGCAGTTTGCGGAAAAAGTGTTGGTGGCTTACAATTCAGCTAACAAGGATGGCATGCAATGAAAGGGGTCCAGTACAGGAACTCCTTATGTACTTTCAATAGGAACATATGCAGTAAGTGAAGATACAAATTCTTCTTACACACAAAGCTTTAGTGGAGATTGTGATTCAAGTGGTAATGTAACCATGGCTGGTGTCGATAAGACTTGTACTATCACTAACACTTATATTGTTCCAGCGCCGGCCCCAGTAACAGTATATTATAGTTCTGGTGGTGGAAGCACACATTATGGATGTACTGACCCGAAAGCTACAAACTATGAAGCCTTTGCCGCAACCAGCCTATCATTGTGTATATATGGAGTCATGCCTCCAACGCCAGTAGTCGCGGCTCCTCTAACCGCTACGGTTGTACCAGTTGCTCCGATTATTGCTCCAGTCAAGTTGTCTACTCCGAAGCTTCCTAATACAGGACTCCCACCAGAACAAAGTGATATTTGGGGTTCAGTCATCCTTGTTGGAATTGTAGTATTAGTTTCTTCAACGCTTTTCGCTGTTCTAAAAAAGAACAATATTTAATCCAGTGGCCGATTAGTCTATCCAAAGGCCCCTGTTTTCTAGGGGCCTTTGAGTTGTTGGAATTACCCCAATCTGATTATATGAAAAAAATAATATCATTTAAATGGCCAGTTTACGTTTTCATTGCCATTGTCGTGATTATTTTTGGAATAGTTATTTTCTCTTTGGTTGCTGATCAAAACCCACATAATCAAATCAATGATAGTACAACTTTGTTGGCGATTGGTACTTCTACCTCTTCCGCCACTTCTACATCTATACCAATTATCGCTACTAGTAGTACGGTCTCAATCAAGAGTACTTCTCCAATTGAGTCTGCGCCTCCAGTGTCTATCGCCAGCCTCAAAGTGCAAGGTGTTTTAGGACTTCCGACCCGAATAAAGATTCCGACAATTGGAGTTGATGCTCATCTCGAATATGTGGGTCTCACATCTGCTGGTGCGATTGATGCTCCCAAAGAGCCGGCCAATGCGGCCTGGTATGATCTGGGGCCTCGTCCAGGAGAAAATGGTAATGCCATTATCGATGGGCATTATGGTTGGAAAAATCAAATACCAGCGGTTTTCGATAGTCTTCATAAAGTCCAAATAGGGGATAAGATATATATTCAAGATAAGAATGGAAACTCTATTACTTTTTTGGTTAAAAAAATTAAAATTTATGGAAAGAACGACGATGCTTCAAGTGTTTTCAATTCTAGCGATGGTAAATCGCACCTCAATCTAATCACTTGTGGTGGCATCTGGGATGCTCTCTCTAAGAGTTATTCAAATAGATTGGTTATTTTCGGAGACAAAGAAGTACTCTAATTTCTTGTAATGTTGCCGACGTTTTGACGTCATATATAACAGAAGATCAAAATTAATGTAAACAGTTGGTCGAAACTTTACACTATTTCTAAACATTAGATTATTATCAAAAATAAAAATATAACAAATATATGAACAAAATTATAAACTTTTTCAAACCATCAACTAGTATTGCGATAGGGGCGTGCTTAGTAGCGGTCCTCGCCTTTACAGTTTTAATTTCTGCCTCACAAGCTAAAGCTGCTGAGTAT
>CAIQCA010000048.1 GCA_903870235.1 uncultured bacterium | reverse complement strand
TTTAAAATATGAGGAATGTTCACCAAAAATTCTTGCCTTGAGCCTTGAAATGGATTCTTATATCAAAAAAGCAGACCAAAATCATCTTGTTATGGAAGCCGGTGGTGCGGACCGAAGCAAACTTATCGCCGACCCGAATATCGAAATAATAAGCGAACACCTGTATGAATACTGGAACAGGATGAGTGGCCGGCCATGGGTGCTTTCTCCGCTGGCTCTCGAATCATATAATCAATGCAAAGGCAAGAAACCTTTGATTATTGATGAGTTCGGACTTGGTTCGACAGAAAACCTCCGTGAGCTGATGAAAACGATCAGAGAATCAAATATTGCAGGAGGACTCATGTGGAGTATCAGAAGTCACAGACGCGATGGAGGCTGGTATTATCATAATGAAGGGGGTACACCTGTAAGTTCGTTCCATATTCCAGGTTTTTCTGCAGGTTTTGGTAACGATGAGATTAAGATTCTTGAACTGCTTCGCAAAGAAGCTTTAATAAATTGATATTTTATTACATCAAGCCACAAAACCGGCTTACTTTCTTTCAAAATCCGCAAGGGGCAAGAGACGATCAGAGTTCTGAATAGACTTTCGATGCCGCAGCCTTTACAAAATCATTGATCTGGCTTTTTGCTTCTTTTTGTTTAAGGTTCCCGGTTCTGGTGGCAATTTTTCCCAACACATGAATAAAAGTATCAACATCTTCCTCTGTATTTTCAATGCCAAGACTCACCCGGACAACACCCGGAAACCTTAATCCGGGAAAGAGACCGGCAATAATTCTTTGGAATCGCTGCAACCCGGGAGGAACACCAAGAATATGTTTAACCAGAATATGAGCACAATGACAACCGTATCGCACTCCGATTCCACCCCTGACAGCAAGTTCATTGGCCACCCTGTTTGACATAAGACCTTTAACGGTAAACACAATTACTCCACCTTTCTGAGCCAGAACAGGTGACAAAGAATCATGAATACCATAAATCTTTAAACCCTTGATTTGTGATAAGCCCAGTAACATCCTTTTGGTCATTTCTTGTTCTTCATCCCTGATAACTTCCAATCCTATTCGTCCGATGAGAAGAAGGGACTTGCCTAAGGCTGCTATACCTCCTGCATTTTCTTCGCCGGAAGATTTGATTTGTTCCAGTTCTATAGCATTAAAAGTAAGCAGGTCCTTTCTGGCTAATAATACTCCTGTCCCAAATGGCGCGTACACTTTATGTGCGGAGAAGGCGAGATAATCTATTCCGCACTTGTCCATTTCGATTTTACGATGAGCGATCAGTTGTGCTGCATCAACAAGCAAACGGGCACCATATTTGTGAACTATCCTGCTTATGACCTCAATATTGTTGATTGAACCGAGGACATTCGAAGCGCCACTTACAGCCAAGAGTTTGATTCGCTGCTTTCCCTGATCACACTTCTGATTGTATGCAGCTAAGATCGTTTCGAGTTCATTCAAATCTAAAAAACCATCAGGGTCTGTATTCATTCGGATCACAGGAAATTGATCAGACCTGCGCCAGGGCAGATCATTTGAGCTGTGTTCGAGGATTGTGCTAAGAACAACCGGTTCTATATCTTTCTCATATTCACGGCTAAAGCTCTCAGCTGCCAGATTTATTGCTTCAGTAGTATTGGAAGTAAAAATCAGATCATATTTATCCAGCGATGCCCCCAGAAATCCGGCGCATATGGATCTGACCTCATCAATGATCTCCTTCCGGAGTTCTTTTGATTGTTGCCATGTTTGCAGGGCAGCGCTCCAAATTGGTTTGAACGTAGGAGTGCTTGCGCTGTTGTCAAGGTTGATATAAGGTTTATAACCATCAGTGGTTGGTACCAGAATAGCACGACCAATCAGTGTTTGCCGGAGTTCACTTAACAGTTCCTTCCCGGAATATTTTTCCAGTTCGTCACGGTACAATATTTGGCTTACAGAAAGCTTTCCGGAAGCAGGCAGCGGGAATATTTCATTTTCCGAATGCTTCAATAGCTGCAGTGCCTTGGCAAATGCAATAATATTTATGATAGCAGGAGTACCCGCCTCAAACCTTTCGGGTCCATTTACCCAAACTATCCATTCGGGAGAAATAAGTGTGGTCGTCCCTCCTCCAGTCTGGAAAGGTGGTCCTTTCGGCAATGCTTTTCTTTTTATCGCTAAGGCATGTACTCCCAGAGGCAGTCCAATATCATTGCTGGACAAGCACTTGTAATTTTCAGGTTTAAGTTTTGTAATGATGTTCTCTGCTCCCCGGGACGAACAAAAGGTGACA
>CAIQCA010000047.1 GCA_903870235.1 uncultured bacterium | reverse complement strand
CGTCCCTGTGAGCTAAATAATTTTGCTGACATTTTTGGGAAACATCCGAAGATCCAGAATGGAAAAGAGTATAAGGAGTTGATGAAGTTTTTAACAAACACAAGCTTAAATCTTACCGAGTTTATTGATTTATCAGACGATTACTATCAAAGTGTAAAAACCAAAATAGTTAGTGCGGCACAGACCAACTATATCTTTGATGTATTAGATAATGTTCGTTCTTTTATTCAAACAAGGAAACCTGGTACAAATGTGGCCCTCCCCCCGAATTTTGAACACCAGTCTTGTATAAATTATCAGCTCTAATTAAAATACAAGCATATGAAAAAACACAAAATCGCTCCGGAAATCAAGGAGCAAATAATTAACCGTATTAAGAACGAGGGGGTTAGTGTCGCGGAAGCAGCTAAAGATCACGGCGTATCAGATGTCACCATCTACGCCTGGCTAGCCAAGAAGGTGGAAGGACAGCCGACACTTTCGGAAATCATTCGGTTAAAGAAACAGAACGCGGAACTCTTCCAGCTCTTGGGAGAGATCACTCTCAAACTCTCCGAATCCCAAAAAAAGAAGTGATTAAGGAAAGCAAAACATCTAAAACTCTCCGGGCCAGAGAGCTAGGTGTTTCCAGGGGAACAATGTATTACAAACCAAAGAAACCAGACCAAGACTGGCAGCTTAAATGCCAGATTGAAACAGTTTTGCGAGAACATCCATCGTACGGTTCACCACGTATTGCCATTGCTCTCAAACGCAACCACAAACCAATTGAGCGAGTGATGAAAATATTTGGGATCAAGGCATACCGGAGACGAGGAAGAAAATGGAAAAGAGTCAAGAATATCAAAGTGGTTTACCCGAATCTGCTACTCACTGAATATCCTGTATATCCCAATCACATTTGGGTCACTGACTTTACCTACATTCCGTTTCAGGGCAAGACAGTGTATCTAGCCACTGTACTCGACCTGTTTACCCGAAGAGTGGTTGGTATGTCGGTTTACACGAATCATTCAGTGCAACTGGTGCTCTCCGCTTTCTTAAACGCCATTCATTCGAATCCAAGACCAGCGATCTTCCACTCGGACAATGGCAGTGAGTACAATTCAGAGATATTCGTTGAAGCGTTGCAAAATGTTGGGGTGCAAATCTCACGATCCGCTCCTGGCTGTCCTTGGGAGAATGGATACCAAGAAAGTTTCTACGACAAATTCAAGATCGATTTGGGAGATCCAAGCAGATTCAAAACGTTGGGTGAATTAGTATACGAAATCTATCAGACGATTTACCGCTACAACAACACCCGAATCCACACCGCTCTTAAAATGTCGCCTAACCAATTTGCGTTAAAAAGTTTTTCGGCTTAAAATATTTAAATACAAGATTTGTGTACAAAGAAATGGGGGAAGTACAGTAGTTTATTCCACACTTATCTTTTTTGTTGATATTTTTTTCTAGTTCACTTGTACGAACCTTATCTTTTTGATCAGGCATATAAGTAATAATATTCTTAAGCATTTTAATATATTTAGGTTCTTTTAAACCATTCATCTCATAACTTAATTTGCCAATTTCATAGTGATAAATATCATCACCTTTTAAAGAAAAAATAACTCCTGTTTTATTTTCTTTTATATCTATCTCTGAATTATTCATCACAATAGATTGATGAAATCTTTCTATGTCAGATAAATATTT
>CAIQCA010000046.1 GCA_903870235.1 uncultured bacterium | reverse complement strand
TTCTTCAAGCTGTCAGATGTGGTTGCCCATGCAACGCTACCGATGAAAAGTCTTTTTGACATTTTCTTCTTTACCCGCACAACGATCACTTTGTCAGTCTCTTACGAGAACCCACGAAAGCTTACGCCTAAGCGGAACTCTCGTACGTTATGCTAACGGTAAGGACGAGAAACTTACACGTCGAATAGCATAGCATACCCCTAGAGTAAAGTCAAGTTATACAATTTATATGGCTCAGTGTCAATTTGGAGCCTAATCCTCTAGATGTAAATACTGGTTTTGTTTGACAATACTCGCAAATCTATCTGCCAGGACTCTTTTTCCTATTTCACTGGTTGCTTCCGACCAGGCTTTGAGGGTTTCCATCAAAGCTAGCTGGTGTTCCGGCTTTATTCCAGTACCCCTCATCAATCCATCGGCCGTAATTGGGCTAACGTTTTCAATACCGCCCATCCTAAGAATCATAATTATTTGTTGGCTTTGGTTATTCTCATAAATACCCGTATTAATTTGTGATGCTTCTTCTGGTGATGCCATAATAGTATGTTTATTCTATGATTAATATATTGCCATAGTATCACTCATTTATGCTAATATAAAGCCCATGGAACCAGCAAAAAAAGCCCCAAAAGAATCACCTAAGTACGTTCCTACAATAGGTCTTGAGATCCATGCTGAACTTAAGACGGCGTCGAAAATGTTCTGTTCCTGCAGAAACAATCCTGACGAGGAAAAACCAAACGTCAACATATGTCCCATTTGTATGGGTCACCCCGGAACTCTGCCGGTCTTGAACAAAGAAGCCATAAAACACGTACTTAAGATGGGTATAGCTGTCGGAGGCAAGCTGGCCGACTTCACTGAGTGGGATCGTAAAAACTATTTCTATCCAGACATACCGAAGGGCTATCAGATCAGTCAGTACAAATTCCCTCTTATCTCTGATGGTGAATTGGCTGGTGTAGCTCTCGAGCGTATTCATCTTGAAGAAGACACTGCTCAGTCGACTCATGATCAACATGAAAAAAGTCTAGTAAATTTCAATCGAGCCGGCGTTCCACTTATGGAGCTGGTCACCAAGCCGGTTATTCACGATGCAGAAACGGCTGTACGATTTGCAAAAGAATTACAGTTGCTACTCCGATATCTTGGCGCTGGTGAGGCCAATATGGAAAAAGGTGAGATGCGTGTTGAAGCCAATATTTCCGTAGCCTCGCCAGAAGCTACTGCCGCTGGTAAATTTGGTACAAAAACTGAGGTCAAAAACCTCAACTCTTTCAGATCTGTAGAGCGTGCAATCGCCTATGAGATCAAGAGACAATCCGATATCTTGGAGGCGACAGAAAAAGCTGAAAATACCGCGAAAGTGGGCGCCGGAAATTATTCTGGCGAAAAAATTGTTCAGGAGACTCGCGGTTGGGATGATTCTAAACAAAAAACTTTCTCACAGCGCAGCAAGGAAAGCTCACATGATTATCGCTACTTCCCTGATCCTGATATACCAAAGATGAAACTTTCTGAAATTGCCGAATTTAATGCCGACATTCTGTGTAAAGAAATGCCGGAATTGCCTTGGAATAAGCGTGACAGATATAAGAAAGACTATGGTATGACAGAAAAAGAGGTGGCGGTGTTTATAGACAATCCATCCTTGTCTACATATTTTGATACCGTGATAAAACCATTTTCCGAGGAT
This sequence comes from uncultured bacterium, assembly GCA_903870235.1. GTDB lineage: Bacteria > Patescibacteriota > Minisyncoccia > Phycocordibacterales > PALSA-1337 > C7867-002. Next base: position 4,630 of record CAIQCA010000046.1, on the reverse strand, counting down.
TCAAAACGAGTTAAGTTGACTACAAACTATATCTTGAGTGACTATCTACCAGCCTTCGATCAGAATAACTCTGTGCCACCACAATCATTTACAGAACTCATCTCCATGATTGCTGCTGGTGAAATATCTTCGCGTGGTGCAAAAGATACTTTGGCTTTGCTCATAAAAAATCCAAATGAATCAACACGCTCTATTGCGGAGAAAAATGGATTGCTGCAAAAAAGTAATGCTGCCGATATTGGGCCAGCCATAGACAAGATTATCGCCGAAAATGAAAAAGCTGTTACTGAATACAAAACTGGTAAGCTCGCTTCCCTACAGTTCTTGATCGGACAGGCCATGAAAGCTACAAAAGGTGCTGCAAATCCAGAAGTGGTAAAGAAGATGCTGGTGGAAAAGCTTGGTTAGAAAATTAACTATAATATAATATAATGAAAATTCCCGAGACCTATTTGACAACGTCTAGTAAGAAAACTAGAATCTAAGCAGGACTGAACACAACAACAAACGATAACAGAGATACAAATCTCTGTAGGAGATCTGGTTTATGGCAGGAAAAACAAAAAAGACCGACCGCAAACAAGCGAAAAAGGTTGTGAGACAGAAATGTAAGGTCAAAGTTTTGTTTGCCCCCAAGGAAGAGGTCAGCGCGGCTATTGCAGAAGTAGCCAAAGAACTTGGCTTGAAACCAGGAAAAATTCAACGGGTTTCTCTTTCCATGCTTAAGCCCTTCTTCGCAGAGCTTCGCAAGGGTGGCACGATCATTTTCAAAGACGGAGCTGGACATAAACAAAAGATTGTCATTCCGACAATCAAGGCATCGCCCAGCAAGAAAAAACCCTGAACGGCCAGTTGTAACTTAGGACTCAAACAAACGAGTCCTATTTTTGTTTATTTTTATTTACCGCTTTATATCTAGCTTATTTAGCCAAAATTTTCGTCAGCTCCTCACCAAGTTTTTTGATAGCGGCGTCATCGAGAACAGAGACTTCAAAAATATTCTTCGGATCACAATATTTTTCTATCTTCTTACGCGCGGCGACTACGGCTTTCTTATCGACCATATCAGTTTTAGTTAGAACCACAATCTCCGGCTTTTCATCTAGTCCCTCTCCATATTTTTTTAATTCCTCACGGACTGTTTTGTAAGTTGCAACTATAGCATCACTTTCAAGTGAGATCAGGTGTATCAAAACTTTAGTCCTCTTCACGTGTTTCAAAAATTGATGACCAAGACCCTTGCCTTCAGCGGCGCCTTCAATAAGTCCAGGAATATCAGCAAGGATAAAACCACCAGGTAAAGCACCTAAGTTAGGATCGAGTGTTGTGAAAGCGTAACTAGCTACTTTGGCATGGGCGTGAGTAAGGGCATTCAAAAGGCTAGACTTGCCAGCATTTGGCAAACCGATAAAACCAGCATCGGCGATCAAGTTGAGTTCAACTGTAAAATCCGCCTCCTCACCAGGATAACCAGGTGTAGACTGCTCGGGACGCACATTGGTACTAGCTTTGAAATGTTCATTACCAAGACCACCACGACCGCCGTGTAAAATCTTGGTCTCTTGACCATCTTCGAGAAGTTCAACTACGCGACCTGTCTCAAGATTCTTGATAACAGAACCGATCGGCAAATCGATATACAAATCCTCACCAGATTTTCCCTGCTTACTCTGATTCATACCATCTTGGCCTCTCGGTGATTCAAACTTCTTTACAGTTTTATAACGAGCCATGATGTTTATATCACGGACAGCACGTACGTAAATATCCCCACCAGGTCCTCCGTTGCCACCAGCGGCACCGGCAAACTCTCTCCCCTTTTCATGTCTCCAACGGACAACACCAACACCGCCGTTGCCAGCTTTTGCATGAAAATGTATTTCGTCGGTTAGAGCCATTCGGATTATTTAATTTGATATTTATTTTTTCGCGGCCTCAAAATTTAACCCACTACCTCCAAAAAGATCTCCTCCTTTATTTTCTACATAATTCCTAATTATACGGATGGCATCATCAAATTTCCTCTTGGCTGCTGGATTATTGACTTCGTGATTAATCTTTTGGAAAAGTTCACTAGGATGTATTTCACCGCCACCTCTAGATGGTGATAACAAAAAAAATTCCAATGCAGTAATCCTGAAAGCTAATCCAAGATCATCTTCTCCTTTAGCAGCCATCCTTGTTTGATACTCCTTGAGTTTTTCTTTCAAGGCATTCCTGTGCGCTTCGTCGGTTGGACATTTTATCGGAGCATTACTTCGTTCGAAAACATCCATAGTCCTAATTATTTTACTATTACCCAACAAGAGTGCGGCCAACTCCTCTTTGTTTAGTGGTTGATTTGAGCTGGCTTTTTTCCACGCCGCCATATATTCGCCTGCAATAGAATCATAATCCTCACCCAACTCAGCCTTCAAGGCAGTAGTTAAACTAAAACCATAATTTTTCTTCAAAAGAGACCGTTTTTCTGTTGTTGAAACATAACCAACGGGTCTTTCGCCCGCCTTCCAGTTTCCCTGCCAAGCCACCTCTTCTATCGGATCTTTGGTCTCTGGAGTGCTTGTATCTCTAGTTGCTGGAGTATCTTGTCGGAAAGATATTTCTGGAAATTTCATGAGTTAAAGTTTAGTTTATATTTATAACTGATCGCTCTGTAACTGCCTATTTCTTGTATTTAGCATTGATCTCGCTTTCTATTGAAGCACGCTCTTTACCATAAGTCAAATATGAAAGCTCCTTAAGTTTGGCAGCTACATCACGATCCCCCTTGGGAATGTTTGAACACTTTATATTAAACGGCTTAACGGGTTTACCCTGCGCCAACATTTTCACATAACAATTGTAATTATCGATATTTAGGATGTCCTTTTCTGTAAATACCGGCTGGAACTGTTTGGCGAACAATTCAGCATCATCGACACCGACGCGGAAGACAGCCATAGAACCGACGTTACCGAACACAGCATCCTTGATCTTCTCATCGAGCTGTTTGATGAACTGGTGAGCGATAGTCATAGAAAGCTTATACTTACGAGCTTCTGAAAGAATCGTAGCGATAGAGTCAGTGGTGACATTTTGGAACTCATCGATATAAAGATAAAAAGGCGGCAATGTCTTTTCAAGCGAATCAACACGTGACAAAGCCGACATCAAGATCTTGCCGACCAGGATAAGACCGATCAGGTTGGCATTGATATCACCGAGACGACCCTTAGAAAGATTCACCAAAAGAATTTTCTTATTATCCATAATGTCTCGGAAATTGAAAGAGGATTTCTCCTGGGCAATGACCGGGCGCATAATGTCGTTGGCTAGGAAGTTATCGAACTTAGAAACGATATAAGGAACAATGTTCGCGAGTGACGCCTCACCACCAGCTTTTTCAGCCACCTCTCTCCAGAACTGCACAACTAGAGGATTGGTACATTTGGCCAACTTCATATCTCTAAAAGCTTTATTGGAAAGTAAACGCGAAACATCAACAAGAGTATTCCCTGTAGTTGGATCATCTATGGTTAGTAGAACAGCATTACGGAAATATTGTTCAAACATCGGACCACCCGCCACTTTCATGTCGAAGAGTTTATTGAAGATAGAAAGCATCTCGTTAACCACGAAAGTTTTTTGGTCTGGATATCGGACATCGTATTCCAACATATTCAAGGCCATCGGGCGCGCTGTATAAGCTGGATCAAAATAGATCACATCTTCGAACCTGTCAGGTGGTACCAAGGACAAAATATCTTCAACGTCGGAACCGTGTGGATCAATGAAACAAACTCCATCGCCATTTTGCATGTCCTGGAGAATCATATTCTTCAAAAGTGTCGTCTTACCAGTACCAGTCTGTCCAATCACATAGAAGTGGCGCAGACGATCTTGGTCTGTAGTATAAATCTTTGTCTCACGGCCACGATCAGAGTTTACTCCAAGCAACGTACCCTCTTGTGGTAAGCCAAGTGGTGCCGCAGAAGTACCTGACTTAGTGAGTTTCACTTGTGAAGTCGAAACTTTACCAGCTACCGGCATATGCATTACTGTAGCCAATTCTTTCAATGACATTGGGCAATTCTGTTTTTCATCATAAGAACGGAATGTAAATGCATCCAACTCTTTCACTAGACCAGATTTTGTAGCCCTTACGAAATCCAGACGATTTCCGGTAGTCTCTTCAAATTGGTTGAAAGAAGCCTCGAGATCCTTCAAAATATCCATAGCTGAAGCCTCAGTTTGAGAAGAGGCCACAATCCTGATGTTGGTAGCCAAGACTGGAGATGAAATCTTGTTTTGTATTTCCTTTGAAGCAATCTCGTTTTCTGGACGCATGCCTTTGTCACCAGCTTCCTGACGCTTCTTCTTGTCTTGCTCTTCTTTCTTCTTACTATCATCCTTATTGTCAGCCAATTCACCAATCGCATCGAAGACTCCCTTAAAACCAGTCTCTAAACCTTTACCAATCCCCTTCAAAACTTTGTCGCCAGTTGTGTAAGCAATGTCGATAGATTCGGAAAGTTTGTCCCCCTTCTGGATCTTCTCCAGTGCTTTAGCGTATTTTTTATTGTAAAAATCTCCTACTGGCTTGAAGATGATCTGAATAGCTGCCCCTTCACCTTTTTGGTCTATCTTAGAA
>CAIQCA010000045.1 GCA_903870235.1 uncultured bacterium | reverse complement strand
TGGTGATGTTCTGTCTCGGCGATATATTTGAGCATAAGTTCACGCACGGTTTCTGGATCAATCTCATCTATAAGGATAACTATAAGCGGCATGAATGTCTTGTGTGATTTGATTAGCAATTTTGATGGTTGCTGATCGTGCGCTATCCAAAAAGATTCCAATGAGAGGAATGGATACAAAGTATCGTCCACGATTATTCCGCGATCGTTGATCTCATGACGGACAATCTTCGGTGGGTTGTGAGCATGTAATACCAGAGCCACTGCCGCCATGATTACAAATATGCCGGTAATTATCTGACCGAAGATAAAACAAACAGCCGCTATTGCCAGCGTAATAATGCCAACTGACCAATACCAGTCATTGGTTTTTTCTTTGTAGACATGAGCCGGAGCATTCCAAGAAATAAGAGCTTCTATTGCCATGGGTTTATTTTAGCACCTTTTGTGTGATTTTTGATGAGGGAGTGTGTATAAGGGGCTGGGCCTTAAGACTTTTTGGCCACAGAATCCACGCTATTTTGCCGTGGGATCCATAACTTTTCCCATAAAGAGGATTTCTCCGGTGGTGTTGTCTTCTATCATAAATATGAATGGGTGATTTGCACGGAATTCTGGAATAGGGGTCATTCTTGGTGCAACTGACGTGACTCCTATTATAACCGCGGTAGCCGCTGCGGCTTCAGTGCCTTCTTCATTAACATCAACGAATGCTTGATGGATAACGTCACTGATCATTAGATCCTTATTACCATCCATACCGGAGAAATCCGCAGCTGCAGTGAAAGCTGTAGGCATTCCTAGTGCTTTCAGATCCGTAGCCATTCCATAGGTGGTTTTGAATGTGAATTTTGGTAGGAAGATGTTTACCTGATCATATCCCATGCTTTTCTTTAGGGCTGCGATAGAGCTGATGGAAAGTGAACTCTCAACAGTTTGCAAGTTTGAGGCCTTTGGCAAAATTATCAGCATCGACAGACGCTCTCCTTTGTATGGAAGTTCGAGAGCTTGCTCTGTCTTATTCTCCATATATTTGAAGTAAGACTTTTCTCCGGTCTGGGACATTGTTGGTGCGCTTATCTTGTTCCCTGAAGCCAAAGTGAAGTCAGCCGGTTTGGTGTTTAGTTTATCAAATGGAACAACCCAAGTGCCTTTGAAGTATATTGCATTGGTAAGCACTAGGCGCGTCAGGTTGTTTATTGCGCCAGCGGGAATAAGGTTGAGAATCTTATTGTTTGTCTGATCCGCAACCCAAGAGTTGATTGTTTGGCGGGAGCCTTCAGGATTTCCGACGAAATCCATATTGATTGTTGCGCCTTTATAATAATTTTCAGCTACTGAAAGGAAGGTCTGTAGGAAAGTGAAAGTTTTTTCAGCCCACAAAGCGTTGGCGGTCCTCAGTGTAAATGACGCGCTTCCTTTGTTAAGGTCATTGATAATACCGGCAGTGGCCATCCTGCGACCATCGGTGTTTGAGGAAAGGTGTAAAACTTTTTGCATTTCCGTGGCTGTTTTTCCGACAGCACCTTCGTAAGTCATTCCGAGAGCGGTCGTGATACTAAATGGGGAATAGAAGATGTTTTTTCCGGTTTGAGTTGTTCGATATCTTGCATAGAGATCATATCCAAACTGATTGTTTGCCGAGACCATACTAGCAGTTTCAGTTGGTGTTGCCGCGCGAACTGCCATCGGTGTTGCCTTGGTTTGTGTGATAGGAGTAGTCGATGTAGGGGCAATTGGGGTGACTTCTATCGGTGTAGAAGTGGCGATTTTTATAGGCGCGATGATATCAGATTGATGTTGATCATTTGGTGATAATTTCTGTGATATTCCTAGAACGACGAAAGCGAGAACAATTATAATAATGAGAGCCACAACGATCAATGTAGTTTTTTTCATATTGATATTTTAACATTATTTTGATAGGTAAGCGCCAGGACTATTTTGCAAAATCGAAAACTTTATATTCTCCAATTCTACTCAAAAAATATCTGTCATGAGTGACTATTATGACCGTGCCTTTGTAATCTCTGATAGCATTTTCTAGAAAATCTAGCGCAAAGATATCCAAATGGTTTGTTGGTTCGTCGAGGATAAGTAGGTTTGGTTTTTGAGCAATTATAGAAGCCAGCGCAAATCGAGATCTTTCACCCGGAGAGAGTTCTGTGCTGTCTTTGCGCATTTCTCCTTTGGTAATTCCAAAATTATTCAATAATCTTCTAAATTCAGTCTCTTCTTTCGGGTCAAATATTTTTACAGTCTCTTCGACGGTCTGATTTCCAATCTCCGATTCTTGCGGCAGGTAGCCGATCTTTATGCGACTACCGATACGAACTTCTCCATAGTTTGGCTTGATCTTACCTAAGAGCATTTTTAACAGCGTCGTTTTGCCGACGCCATTATTTCCCAAGATTACTAGCTTATCGCCAAATTGGATTTTTAAGTTCAACGGGCCAATTTCGGTGGCACCCATTTTCTTTGTCACATTAATGAGCTCATATACAATATCGCCGCTTCTTTCTTCCATGGGGATAGGGTAGGAGATCGAGAGCATTTCTTTGGGTTTTTCGACTTCCTCCAATTCATCTAGTCTCTTTTGTGCCGTTTTTACAGATCTTCCAAGGATTTTGCCAGACCAATCTTTGGTGTTACCAGCCGCCATCTTTTCGTTGTCTGTCTTTTTTGGACCCTTTTCACCCTCGGCTGACCATTGTTTTTTCTCTTGCAAAGCCGCCCTTAATTGATCTTTTTTATCCAGATAATCGTTATATATTTTCCACTCATTTTCTATTCTTTGTTTGCGTAGCTCCATGTAATTTGAAAATGGTCCAGGATATATGGCACTGTCACGAGTATGCCAATTTATTTCTACGATTTTGTCTGCAAATTTTTCCAAAAGTTGTCTGTCATGAGATACGATGATAAATGCGGAGTTTTTGTTCTTGCTGATTAGTGATTCGAGATAATCTAGGGCCTTTGAATCAAGATTGTTTGTTGGTTCATCTAAAATATATAGGTCAGCATCGGCACTTTTCATGCGAAGAAGATTAATCTTACTTTTTTCACCGCCACTTAGTTCACTTATTTTCTTTTCAAGAATACCGGGATTCAATTCCAATCTGGCCAAATCTTTATCCGTCACACCTTCGGCATATTCTTTAACTTTTTTATCTCTGAATTTCAAAGGTATCTCTTGAGGAAAATAAGCCATCTTGATATTTGCCTTCAATTCAATTTTACCTTTCGCTGAACCGTGTTTTGTTTTAGTGTCAATATCTAAGCCCGAATCACCACTACAGCTTTCTGCTATCAGTTTCAATAGTGTTGATTTTCCTACTCCATTTGGACCAACCAGAGCGATCTTCTCGTTATTAAATACGGAAAATGATATGTCATGAAGTATCTGGTCTTCATTTATCAAATATGAAATATGTGAGCATGATATTACTGGATTCTGTATATTCATAAGTTTCATGATACCAAAGGCCGATCCTTATTAATAGCGTTTTTTATTTGCTTGACAAGGTATGATATGCCATGCAAATCTGTAGCTTGAAACGCGGAAATATAAACTGTCAAAAAAGGTGGGGAGGGGAATATGAAAGTGTTATCTGTTATGTTGGCGGGGCTGTTTATGGTTGCGGTTATTACTTGGGCGGAGACGGTCTGTCTGCCGGTTCAGTGTAGTGACAGTCAAAGTCAGAAGGAAAATGGTTTGGCCGTTATGGATGCACTCAATACCTGGGAGAGTTGCAATACCAATCGCGAAATAGTGGCGATCAATATGCAGCTTGTCTACTCGAAGACTAACAGTCGAGCCATATATGCGAAATCAATGGTCACAGGGATCATTTTGACCCATCAGGCTAAGCCAGAGATTAAGTTGAAAATTTCACAGTAGTCGCAAGTCGCGAGGTTTCGGCCGATCTGAAACTGGTTTGGTTGAGTTTTCTCAAGCGCCCTTTAGTAAATGGGGCGTTTTTTGTTTAACTGGAATTGGTATTGAAATGACTTTTCACGATTAACTTGCTAAGCTTTTTGCATGGAAACCATAGATCCAAATAATAAGACCCCATTTAACAAAGAGCTTATTGAAAGTGGTATATCGGAAGCCCATATTGGACATGAAAAATTGTTTGAACTCGGCCAAGATTCAGATAAGATCGTCCGCGTTGAAAGTTTCACAAATATAAAGGAAAGATTTGGTGAGACCTCTGATCCCGTCTCTGTGGCCGGGTTGGGAAAAAAGCTGTATTTGGATTTGCAAAATGATTATGGCGTCAATGTACCTGTCGATTTTGTGGTTGGACTCGATCCCAAAGGCGAGAAGGTAGTATATGGTATAACCGATAAGGTATCAGGGGCGGACCTTAGCAAAGCAGATGTCACGCCAGAGCTCACTCTAAAAGTCGAAGCTTTGTATTTGGAGATAGCCAGGTACTATCTAGATAAATTGGGTACGGCAGAGCCATATCTTGCCGATATAAACAACGCCTCACAATATGTCTATGGAAAAAGAAAAGGAGATTTGAAGGAGGATATATATTTGATCGATACGGATTTGTATATTCGAGAAGGGAAAGTTCCTTTGTATAATATTGTTTTGTGGCTGGCTATACACATGATTTCGGTTGAGAGGAAACATCGAAAGCAATTTGTTTCCGCGAGAGAAGTTCTTGAGAAATTTTTGAATGAACTAATTCCGAAAGATCTGACAGAAGAAAATAAGTCTATAATTGAGAAAATAATTCTCAAAACAAAAAATTATCTTGCAGGCCAAAGACCTGTTTCCAATGAGGAAGAAGTCAATCCTGTGTTCGGTTATTAGAGATACTGCCTATGTTGCGGCCATAAGTTTACTTAAGACGTTTCTGGCCGCTTCTATACCAAGGTCTATCGAAGCATTAAGACGAGATTTGTCAGTATCCATATTATGTTTAAGGGGGAGTTTTTGTTTGGGTCTGATTATTATAATTTCT
>CAIQCA010000044.1 GCA_903870235.1 uncultured bacterium | reverse complement strand
TGTAAACTTCACACATGTTGTACTTTTGTGTCCTATTAAAAATTTATCAGTAATGTCGAAGTAGCGTAAGATGAGTAAATCTTTTTATCGATTGCCGAATATTTGAGCTGACCCTTATCAAAAGGATCTGTTGGTATCACGGTCAAATAATTCGGAACTAGATTACTTAAAGATGATGGATATGTCTTCGTTGTATCTTTGTATGCTTTCACCGCAAAAAGTATCTGGGTCGAACCAACAAGAGCTTGTTGCTCACATTTTTTAGTGTTAACAGTACCCAAACTCACAGTCATCATGTCGTGAATCATTTCACCAATAATATTTTCCCTGAACATCATTGTTAAATTATTGTTATAAGTGGCACCTGGATCAAGTGTTGGTGCTAAATTAATTATTGGTTCTTCTTTTTCCAATCCACACGAGCCTAAAGAATTCTTAATCATTGTTCGATAGTGTTCGATATTCAAAGCATTCGTCTTGTTGAACTGGTAATAGAATTTGTTATTTAGCCTCTCTTTAATCATGGCGGCACCAATCATTTCCTGGTCGCTAAAGCCTGTTTCATCTGGAACAAAAACTAGATCGAGATGACCTAAACTCCATTTTTGGCCAGAATATTCCGCTTTAAATGCAGTGACAATTCCAGTCTCATTTTTATAATATTGTTCCAGCTCTAGTGCATAATACTTTGAATCAGTAGCACTCAATGTTGATGAAGCTATTATCTGTTGAGTAGCCTTTAGACCGATATTTTTCATGGCTAGCCCTACAAGATATTCAATCAATATATGCTGAGAATCTTCTATCCTTTGGCCGACCCTGACTGAATTCAATGACTCTTCAATTGCCTCTTTAGTCTTCCTGTGCTTAGACAGATATATAGCTTTCAAAGCACTGAGACTCGCCATGTCCCGCCAGGTACTTAGCGGCTCAAGTATCAAGTTTGGACTAAAATTTTTAGGATCAGCCATCGGAGGAAACTGATAGCTTAGTTTCTGTGCCGCTTGTGCAAAATATTCATACGCTTGAGCATTTTTTGCAATAGTATCTGAGGCGATTTGTTCATCCCAACCTTTACCAGAAATCATGTTGTTCAAGCTAGTACTCGCATTATTTGGGATTTTAGGGACATATATAACATCTTTTATTTTGGCCATATCAAAATATCCATTTTCGCTGTCAGGTATATTAACAACCTGCAGGCTAAGATCAGAATCGTCTACAGGAGGAATATCTCTAGCGATAAAATTCAAGATCTTAGGCATATTAAAATATGCTACCACACCCGCGATAGCGACAATCAAAAGGAAAACAAACAACCCGATAATTATCCTTCTAATCTTATGTTTATGGGTGGGCTGTGTGAGTTGATTTTCCATATATTATTTTTATCTATTAAACTTAAAATAAGTCCGACTCTTTTACTTCGCCACCTTAACCGCTTCTTCAAATGCGATGGAGAGAAGCCTTGAGGCACCATCTGAACCCATGGTCACACCGTACAAAACTCCAGCACGTGACATAGTCTCGCGGTTGTGAGTGATAAGGATAAGTTGAGATTGTTTGGAAAGATTTTCGATCATGTCGCTATACTTCTTGGAGTTAGCTTCGTCCAGAGCGGCATCGGTTTCGTCGAGGATTATAAATGGCGGCGGATTGACCTGAGAGATAGCAAACAAAAGCGCGATTGAGGTGAGAGCGCGTTCCCCACCAGAGAGCATCATCAAGCCTTTAACTTTCTTGCGGGGCAAACTGATATTTACATCTAGACCTTCAGGACCCTCTTCTTGATTTTCCATATCGGAATCTCCGGAGCCACTAGAGCCGCCCATCCCGCCGATACTATCTTCGCCAGCCAGAGCATCATTCAATCCCTCGAGATCACTCTTCTTGCGACGACGTATTTCTTTTACAACTATTAGTTCTGCGCGACCACCACCAAACATTAGAGAAAAATAATTCTGGAATTCTGTATTGATCTTCTTGATACCATTTTTGAATTCAAAATCTATGCGAACATTGAGATCAACGATCAGTTGTTCAAGCTCCAACTTAGCTTTCTCTAGATCACCAAGTTCTCGCGCCAAGAAAGCATCACGTTCTTCGGTCTCTTTGTATTCACGCATGACT
>CAIQCA010000043.1 GCA_903870235.1 uncultured bacterium | reverse complement strand
GGTTGTTATCGGTATCATTGCTGTTTTAGCCTCCGTAGTATTGGTTGCCATAAATCCGTCTAGGCAGTTTAAACTTGCTCGGGATTTACAAAGATCGACAAACCTAGATGCCATCCTCAATGCCATACACCAAAACATGGCAGAACATAAAGGTACTTTCACTTGTTTTGGTATGACACGCGCTATTCCTGTTATTTTCACTAGGGTTAAGAGCTCATCTGTAATTGGTGACGTAGGAGATTTGGCTGGCTGTTTAGTACCAAATTATCTTGCTTCATTACCTTTTGATCCCTCTTTGGTTGGTGCCTACTTTGCCAGTACAACCGACTATGACACCGGCTATGAGATAGCCGAAAACGCTGATGGTCGACTTTTGGCTAGCTCAACAGGGGAATTGACTAGCCCTATTACATCTATGCGTTAAATGCGGTAAAGTTATGCGGTGACCATAAACAAAAGAATTATTGCTATTCTCGCTGTAGCCTGTGCGGTTGTGGGAATTTTTGCTGGATTGAAGATATCTCAACAATCAAACTTCGACTCACCTAAGCCTAAAATAATTATTGTGGAGCCTGTTTTACCAGATGCACAGACGATAAATTCAGACATATTATTGCCACCTATTGTAACTCCTTTACCTATAGAAGTTGTGTCTCCCTCATCAACTGAAATTACTACAAGAAAACCCGACGAGATAAGTGCTAAGGCTTATCTGGTTGGCAACATTACAACAAGTCATATATATTCTGAAAATAATAGTTCTTCAATCTTGCCTGTCGCTTCAATTTCTAAATTAATCACCGCTCTGACCGCCATGTCCGCAATGTCGTCTACCACACGAGTAACTATTACAGAAGAAGAGGCTACGGTACCGCCGGATGGTAGCAATATTGCGGCTGGGGAGACATATTCTATTACCGAGCTTTTGTATCCATTACTTTTAAGTTCTTCTAACATAGCCGCAGAAGCTATAGCTTCTTCTCGTGACAGAGTTGCTTTTCCTGCATTGATGTCAAGTTATTCGTTGGAAATTGGTATGTTGAATACTTCTTTTGCAGACCCATCTGGGCTTAGTAGTTATAACAGATCAACAGCTAAGGATCTTTTTACGTTGGCAAAATATCTATATGATTATAGACCAGATATTTTAGCCTTAACTCGTACTTACATTACCGGGGTAGCCACGACAACCGATCATGGTTCCCATATTTTTTCTAGCATACACCCATTCGCTAATGACCCCCGTTTTATCGGTGGTAAGACTGGTAGGACAACTGCCGCAGGAGAAACAATGATGACTATATTGAATATCAACGGTCAGTCAATAGTATTTATAGTTTTGGGTTCCGATATAGGAACACGAGAACATGACACTCGGTTACTTATAGACAAAGTTTCAGGTCTTATTTAGACTTTGATAGGATTGTTTACTGGGTTATCACTTACAAAACGTTTTCCTTCGAACATAGCCACATCGTATGGAAGAAGTTTTATTATGATTACATATATGGTGTATGTGATAAAGAACGCCGAAGCAACGTCAATTGTGTAGTGTAAATGTCCCAGTAAGGCCAGAATTCCGAAGAAAACCGAACTGGCTAAACATAGATAACGCATAGGTTTAATTTCCCAATAGAGAAGTGATGCCAAAAAAGGTAGTCCCGTATGACCAGAAAAGAAGAGATCCCCACCAGAACTAATCAAAAAGTAATGTGCGCTAGAGGTCAAGGTTTTTATAAAATTGAAATCCATGGAGTCTAAGACTGCGGCGTCTGGATATGGACCAATATGTGTGAAAGTTATGAATACAGCTCGGATGGTTATGAAAATAGCACCACTTTTCAATAGTAAGGGGATTCTTCGTGGTTCATATATACAGGTTCCGGTAATGATAAGTCCTAGAATCAATGGTCCATACATGAATAGGACATCAACGTTGAATGTTCTGATGTTACTCAGAATAATATCTGTTACGTAATTACTTTCTTTGTCTAAAGCATAACTTGCTGCGAAGTAATTTATAACAAGGCTAATGATTATTAGGACAAGGCCAATAACGCATGAAATAACGAAATTTTTTTCAGATAAAGCCTTTTTCCAGCGATTAATCATTGTTTTTTGGTGATTTAGCCAACCGACTTAGTCACGGGTTGATTGTATCATACTTGAAAGTCCAAAATACAGACATCTCTACAAATAAATCCCGCAAAAGCGGGATTTATTTGGTGTTTCCGAAGATTGTTCTCTGTTAGTGGTTTTCTGTACTTGTTGCTGATACTGGCGACGCGGCGGTTCCTCTCAAAGACTTGATTATGGTTTGGGAGTCCTTTCTGGCTGTAACAAGATCCGCATTGGCTGTTTGTATTTTTGTGCGAGCATCTTTCAGTGTCGCGGTGTTTGTCTTCAAAATGTTCTGATCGCCATTGTCAGGTTGAAGTGAAGATACTTCACTAGCGGCTGCTGCGGCTTGTGTCTTGGCATCTGCTATCTTGGATTTCATGTCTGTTAGGCTAGCTTGTAGGGAACTCAGATTACTTATGCTTGTAGTTGTTGCAAGCCTGGTCTCTAGTTTACTGGCTATCGAAGTTAGCATATCAGCGATAGTTCCTATACGATCTGCTGCAGCTATAATATTCACTCGTGGAATGACTAAGGCATATATACGATATTCTTTAGTGATTGATTGTACATCTCCACGTAGTGTTGTAGTTGAGTTGTCTGCATCGATCTTGTTCTTAAGATTTGTCATTGTAGCGATTTCACTTTGAATCGATGAGACGATACCTGATTTGTCGGTGTCGGAAACTTTCTTAAAGTCTTGAACTCGAGTTAGTAACTTATTGAGATTTTGAACCCTAGAGTCTATCTCTTTGTTCCCACTGTTTTGCATATTAGTGATTCGTGTGGCTGTACTGGTAGCTCCTTGTCCAAATCGGTTCATCATTCCAGAGGTACCGGGCATACGTCTAGCACGAGTAGATGAAGCCGTGGCGGTGTAGTTTCTATTGGTCGTTTGCGCAAAGGTTGGTATTACCAACACCACAGATGTTAATGCTAATGTTCCGGCTATTGCTATGACAATTTTTGTTTTCATGGTTTTGTCTGAATTATTTTATAACTGTATTAGTAATTTTTTACCCCTTGATCAATATTTGTTGTGTCGGTGTTCAAATTATTCAATTGGGCATCAACTGCAGACGTATCTTGATCCAAGGCAGCGCTGGAAGTATCGCTTTGAGCGCTCATTCCTGTCGAGTTAGTGTCGGTTGAGACTGGGGGAGTTTGGCTCACACTATTTTCTATAGGAGTATTTGTACTGGTATCTGGGGTAGCCGATGGAGACGAGTTTATACTTCGCACCAAGGCTATCAATATGATAATTACAACAACTATGATAACTATCCATATCGCGGTTTTTTTTGACATATATTTAATTTACGTGATTAAATGTTAATTTTCTAATAATAAAGGACCACTTGTTCAGACATAGTACGAGTTCTGTCCCAGTATTGGTGCTACTGTCGTTTTAGAGATTTTGCACTATTTGACACCACAAATGGCGTCTAGTTCAGCCATATCGTCGGCTGTTAGTTTTTCGTTGGTGCCCTGGTTTAGATAATACATGATGGCTTTCGGATTGTTTACATGGGATAAGCCTAGGGCGTGTCCGAACTCATGTTCTAAGACACGAACCAGTTGGTTTTCATCATTAAATTGATAAATATCAATTCTTGTTCCGGTACTATCTTGTATATATTCTCCTTCATCAAATTCTTCACCAGAAGATGCACCGATGGTATTGTAATTTTTTACATTCAAATTTAATCCCTGAGCAACTTTATTTAATGAAACTACAACCGTGTTGAGTGTATCCACGGATGAATTGAAGGTTTCTTGTTTTTGTTTAAGTTCTACGGCTTGGTTATTTAAGGCTATTCTTTCTTGGTCGAGTTGCTGATATTGGGAGCTCGGTGCTCCGCCGCGACTATTCCAATAAGTTACTTGTTGTTCATAAGAATCTTTTTGTTGGTTATAGGCATTGACGGCATTATCGATAGAAAGTTTATCTTGGTTGTAAGCTGCAAGTAAAGAATCATATTTTGCTTTAAGTGTATCGTAAGTAGACTTGTTATTTTTTATAACAATACCAAATTTACCCAAGGTGGCAGTTGTTTGCTGGCGGAAATCATATGTGAGGTTAATTTTTAGCGAACCAGTGTCAGAATATTGAAAGAGCTCTTTATTTAGTGCCAAATTCCAAATATGGGCCGCTTGGTAAGCGTCGTCCAGGAATTGTGACTGACTTAT
>CAIQCA010000042.1 GCA_903870235.1 uncultured bacterium | reverse complement strand
CATATCAGGCCTCCGCGTATACCAATTCCGCCACGTGCCCTTATCAAACTATTCTAACGGCGCCTTTACTATAGTCCAAATATGAAAAATGGGCAAAAAAATTAGGCACAATAAAAGGGGGCCGGTATAGAACCGAACCCCCTCGCAATTTTCGCTCTCATTCATACCTCGGACGAGCTACCCCCACGACTAGACCGTAGTTCCGTGTCTTCTTGAAAACACCACGCTCGGAGCTCTTGGGCCCTTTCGCCGGATCGGATGTGTTACCTTCATAACACACCACATAGCTTTTCTTCGGGTGACTTTTGTCCGGATGATTCTCAAGGAGTAGGCCGACATGATTTGCCGACCGAGGACTTTCCCCGATCAGATAGAACACGATATCACCGGGCCGCGCTTGCTCGACCGGGACGATCTGACCTTTCTTGGTGAACCATTCAAGTCCGACACTGCACGTGGCGAACCCCTTGGACGACTGAGCTGACACCAATTTAGACAGGTGGGCTTCATTGAAGACCCAACTGATAAACGTGGCACACCACGACAGGTGGTTACTACCATACCACTGTCCAAACACCGTATCCTGATCGTTGGTTGCAAGGTAGTGTGCCTGTTCAACCTTGGCCGCCGTCTTCAAGACCTTCGTGGCACCGCTTGGAATATTTTCACCAAACACGCCACCCGCGATGCACAGGATTACTGCAACCAGAAACGCCCAAACCAAGAACTTCAGAATGGGACTTGTCACTGGCATACGTCCAGACTTTGTATTGATTGTCTTCATTCGAACCCTTTCTAGTTTGATTTTAACCGTGTCTGTAATTTTGTTTGTCTACTTGAACAGCGAGTTGGGACCACCCCAGCCTCGCTCGGCCTCGATGCGTTTACATTTTTTTATGTACTCGCGACTGCGGCCGTGTTGATATCCAGACCTTCCATCTTTCCACACGCCAGCCTTCACCGTCCATGATGGGTTCGGTCCGAAGGCTTGGTGCATCGCTGGTTGGTCGAGATAGAGATCCATCATGTGCCAGGACAATTCCTTGTTCCCCATGCACATGCTCGGACTGTACTTTGTACCGTAGACATCTTTCAACTCATCGGTCACCAAACTACTGACCTGAACGATCCCTCGCGAGTCGCCTTTGCTGGCACGCAAATCCAATGTACTCTCCACGATAGAGATTATCCAATGGAAGCGCTCGGCTTGGCTCACGGGCATGACGGCCGGAGCCTTGATGTACTCGTGCCGGTTGTACCAGCGACAAAACACCACTACGACAAAGAGCACCAGAAGTGCCCATGCTGTTCGTTTATTTATCTTCACTGATTTTCCCCCTAGTTGGTTTATTTTCAGAGAACTACCCTCTTAAGACCCACTATTCCCCAGCCCATATAATAGCACACTTTATACCAAAGAGTCAATAGTAACCACCGGAATGGCTTAAGTAAGCCGTTGTGTGGTGATTTCGGGGCTGAATTAACAAAAAAGGCGTTCGGGATCTAAAATAGACCCGAACGCCAGTGCAAACCGAAAGACACGATAAACGAAGGCTGCTTATGCGCAAGCTAGCCATCAACCGATGGTTCAGCAGGGCTTACTTCAGTGTGCCACTCAAGACGGTAAGTAACAACCAGTGCCATCACAATCACGATTGACTGTATGATTGCCGCGCCCAGTAAAAACTTTGGCCGAAGCCTCAAGTACCACAGTGCACAGACGACCAGAGTGAAGATGGTATAACAAATATTGAATACTAATTTACCAGTGCCATGCTCGTGATTATCGTGATCCATTTTCCAGACAGCTACTCCAAGTGCCACCCAGATGAACATGCTGGCTAGAATTATTTTCCATGCCAATTGTTCGAGACCAAGATCAAAGAACAAGACAACTTCCGCGGTGAACTTCAGTGTCGAGACAACTGACAACAAGACCAACATGACCCTGTTGAAATACAAACTATGCGGTCGACCCATTTTTGTAACTCCTTTTGATTGCAAACATTTAATTTGAACTGCTCTATGTCGAAGCTTACTACGTTGGACTAGTCGCTGTCAAAATTTTTGCAAGAAAAAAGACCCATCTTTCGATAGGTCCTTTCTCTTTTTTATTTTAGCGCTCTTTATTTTGTTCCGTTCACCCATGAAGATTTCAATTGATAATCTCCATGTGTTGTTCCCTATCTTCGGGAACTAAGTGTTCACATTTTTGATTGTAGAACAATAACCACATCTTTTAAGCCCACTTCACCAGAGGTGAAGTGGAAAAATGATCGACATTTAAGTCAGTTGCACTTTATAAATAAAGATGCAAAGACGTTGATTCTCTTGAAATATTCCACGAGCAGCTTCCGCTACCCGTG
>CAIQCA010000041.1 GCA_903870235.1 uncultured bacterium | reverse complement strand
TGTCAGATGAAGAAATCGAAAGAATGCATTATGAAATGTTGGAAAATCCATGGGATGTGGATGTCTTCATAATGGGTCTTGCGGATAGGGTCATGGATAATTCAGATGGAAATTGGGATTGGGTTGATGAGATGGTTAAAAATCGAAAACCACTTTATAAGCTAGGGGGCTATTGGATTGGAGAGGATGAGTTTAAGGTTTCCAATGTACAGAATAGTAAAGTATAATATAAACACTAACATGCAAGACCAAAAAGAATTCTACACAGCACAGGAGTTGGCAGATAAATTATCAGTGAATGTAATGACGATTTATCGATATATAAAATCGAAGAAGCTTAAGGCTTATAAGATCGGTAAAGAGTTTAGAATTGATAAAGTCGACTTCGATTCTTTCCTTAAAAAAGTAAGCACAAAATAAATATGACCTGGGTAGTACTTATCATTGCCGGAATAATTTGGTTGATCGTAAAAGGATCTAAAGGAGTTTCTAGTATCAGTTCTACAAACCAAAAAAATCAAAGCTTCCTCAATCGCCGGGATGAGAAGTACAAGGATAGGGTGATTGATACTTCGAAGAGTCTATTTGATCGGAATACCGATATAATCAAACAATTTGAACTCAAAGTTACGGGTGCATCAACTTCATACAGATATTACGAGACAGATAATATTACTAGGGATTGCATAAACGAGATTGCTCTTGCTGAAAACAAGATGAGCGTAAGTCCCGATCATAAATATCTTTCACAATGGATAGGTAATGCCCCGGCAGAATGGTCGGCTTTGGCTAAACAGATAAAATCAAGTCTCGATGACAGTAAGTATAAGGTTTCCAGTGAAAGGAATAGGCTTGATTCTGAAAAAAGGAAAATCCAAGACGAAAAGACTCGTCGTGATAACAAGATCGCTATTGAAGAGCGGATGGTTAAAAAGGCGCGTGAGAGCTTCGAGTTTAGGAAAAGACAGCAGAATGATCCCGCCGGAATTCAAGAGATCAATAAAACTAAAGGATCTGGTGAAATGTACATTGAATATATCAGAGACATACTGACTCCGAATGAAGAGCCCTGGTGCGATATTGAAAGTGATTTGATTTCGGCAAACAAAGAGATACCTGTAGTCAGATTTCCTCACTTTACGTCTTCGGTGAAGCTGGATTCTGTTGTTGCTCTCAATGAAGAAATTGACGAGTTCAATCAACAGCTTGAGGAAGATGCAAAGAATCGCGTTAAGAACAGTAGTTTTTTCAGTGGCATACTATCTGGTTATGAAAAGGGAGATAAGGAAAGCATGATTTCTCGAATAAACCTGATAGTCGATGGTATTGAGTTACCAAAGGCCGTCCCAAGAGTCTGGAATGTTGACTTTGATCCTATCGAATCGATAGCAATCGTTGAGGTGATGCTTCCGGACGTTGTTCATACTGATATTTACAAGAAAGTTACATTGAAGAGCGGTATAGCCAAGAAGGAGTTGAATCAGAGGGAAAAGAAGGATGAGGTTCCAAGCATACATCCGGCTATTATCTTGAGAATTGCGTATGAATTGTTTAGAAATGATATAAAGAATCAGATCAAACTTCTTGTATTAAATGGTTGGGTTGAGTTTGACGATCCTAATACTGGTGTTAAAACAAAGACATATACCTCGTCTCTCGTTGTGGAGAAAGATAAAATTATGGCTCTTAATTTAAGCAAACTCGATCCTCTATCAGCGTTCACAAATCTCAAAGGCAAATCTGCAGGAAAATTGATAGATATTATCCCCGTTACACCCATGATGTCTCTTGATAAGAAAGACAAAAGGTTTATAGAAACAAAGGAGGTATTGAATAAGCTCGGCTCTGAAACAAATCTCGCGGCTATGGATTGGCAAGACTTCGAAAGTCTCATCGCTGAATTATTCGAAAAAGAATTTGCTTCAGAAGGTGGTGAGGTTAAGGTTACCCAGGCAAGTAGAGATCGTGGTGTTGATGCTGTTGTCTTTATTCCGGATCCAATAAAGGGTGGTAAATACATCATTCAAGCCAAAAGATATACAAATACAGTTGATGTAAGCGCGGTACGAGATTTATGTGCTGTTGTTAAAAAAGAAGGTGCATCGAAGGGAATTTTGGTTACCACAAGTACCTATGGTTCTGATGCTTATGCATTCGCACAGAATGAACCAATCACTCTCCTTAATGGGGCAGAATTACTTGGATTGTTGGCAAAGCATAATTACAAATTCAGAATTAACTTGAGTGAAGCAAAGAAAATCAACATTGCGAATTCAAATTACAAGAAACAATGAAAGCAATAATCCTCGCCAGAGTTTCAGATGGGAATAAACAAGACTCTAATGAGGCTCAAATTGGACGCATCTCTGATGTACCGAAGAGGTTCGGGGTTCCTTTGTGGAAGACTTACGAGATCGAAGAGTCATCAACAAAAGGAGATAGGATGAAGTTTCAGGAAGTGGTAAAAGACATCGAGACTTCAAAAGAAGAGATTTTGTTGGTTGTTGATACAATCGATAGACTTCAGAGAAGTTTCAAAGAATCAGTGATCCTAGACGATTTCAGAAAAGCAGGAAAACTTCAGATACATTTTTATCGAGAAAACTTAACCTTAAATAAAGAATCAAACAGCTCTGATCTCCTGCGTTGGGATATGGGCGTCATGTTCGCTAGAAGTTATGTACTGCAGTTAAGTGATAACGTTAAAAGAAAACAAGATCAGATGCTCAAGAACGGCGAATTTCCTGGTAGACCACCCATTGGATATAAGAGCATATACAAAACGAAGGATAATGGTGAAAAGGTTCGAGTTGGTATCGGTCTTGATCCAGAGAAAGCGCATTTCATCCGTACCATGTTTGAGCTGTACGCATCTGGCAACTACTCGTTCCTAACTGTTCGTAGTGCAATAACAAAAGAGGGTCTGCGAAGTAGTGTTGGTACACCGATAGCTACGAGCCTTGTCGAACATATTTTACAAAATCCTTTTTACTATGGGGAAATGATTGCAAAGGGAAAGGTTTGGCCACACAAGTATGATCGATTGATTACTCGTGAGCTATTTGATCGATGTGAGGCTATCCGTAAGGGATGGGGAAAGAAGCCTTTCCAGTACGCCGCCAAACCTGCCATCTTCAGAGGTTTGATTAGATGTGCTAAATGCGGATGTGCTTTGAGTCCGGAAACTGCCAAAGGTAAATATGTATACTATGCCTGTACAAACGCCAAGAAGGAGATCTGCGACAAGAAGATATATGTTCCCGAGAAAGTACTCCTAGAGCCTATATACGAGGTTTTAAAGAGTTTTAGCCGTATTCCTCAAGCGGTTATCGATGAAGTTGTTGAAGGTCTTCGTAAGTCGAATGATTCAAAAGATATTTATCATAAAGATGCACTCGTTAGCTTACGTTTAGAATACGATGCTATACAAATTAAGATAAGTCGCATGACCGATCTGTTACTTGAGGGAACGATTCAGAAAGATGATTACGATATTCGTCTGAAATCATTCAAGGAACGACAACGAGAAGTTCTAGTGCAAATTGAGGATCATACGAACGCAGACGAAAAATACTACATTACTGCGTCTAATGTATTGAATCTAGCAAAAAATGCTCTCAAACTTTTCGAAAGTTCTGAATTGGATGAAAAACGAGCACTTCTGAATTATCTACTTCAGAACTCGGTGGCAGAAGGAAAAAAGCTAACGTTTGAGCTACGTTCTCCCTTCAATACCATCCTTGCTTTATCTAACCAACCTATTGGGCTCCTCGGGTAGGATTCGAACCTACGACCAACTCGTTAACAGCGAGCTGCTCTACCAGCTGAGCTACCGAGGAATGTGATTCCACACGATACTATCTTGGAATTAACTTGGTCAAGCAATCGACCTACCAAAACAGCTATCGAGGAATGTATTTAGCTTTCAAAGAATGTCCGGAACTTTTCAATTTACCGAACACACCAAAATGTATCACATTTATAAAGTAAAATCAAAACCCAAAAATGCACCAAGGACGCGACTCTTATGGTATACTTTTATTGGTGATCATATTATCAATCAGTTTAAATCTACTTCCATGAATACACATATAAAGACGACCGCAGTTACGCTCTCACCAGCCATTTCAGAATACATAAACAAGCATGTCGCCAAGATTGAAAATTTATTCAATGGAGACGATTCAGTGAAGTGTGATATTGAAATTGGTCGCACGACCGTTCATCACCATAAAGGGGATATTTTCAGGGCTGAAATTCACATTGTCGGACATAAGCAGAATATTTTTGCCGAGGCAGAGAGAGAAGATCTGATAATGGCCATCGACGAAATCTTTGTCGATGCTCAGTACAGCATGACTTCACGCAGAAAGAAAATTATTGGTTTGGCTCGTAATGGTGGGGCCAAGATCAAGTCGATGATGCGTGGTATGTGGCCATTTGGAAATAGCGACGTGGCGGCCACAGATGAAAGTGACGAGTAAGTCAGACTGAATTTTGGTTATGTCGCAAGAATTTTATAATTTTAATCTCCGACAAAATGTAAATCAGTGGCTTTGCATCACTCTTATTTCTGTGTGGTGTTTTTGGATGGTAATGTACTGGTTTACCAACAAAGCGGACGCCTTGGAGGCAAAGCTAACTTATCAGAATATCGCCTTACAAGGTGTTATAAACTAGATATTTTGTATCCTCTCAGGAAATCATTGTAGGACATCTCTTTGCTGCCTTCGGGTATGACTTTCTCTATGATTAATTTTGACGTAGAGATGTCGGCGCTATTTTGCCACGAAGCTTTCGTTACTTTGACACGAATATTTTTTCCGTTGTGTTCCACAAAGAAGTAAGCCTGTGGCCATTCATGAAAGGCTTGGATTTTTCGGAAAGCTGTATATTGATCAGTAGGATCAGTATTTTCTATGCACGCCAAATCGATGAGCCCATCTTCTTTGGTAATTTTCTTTGTGAATGTAGCCGCCGTGTGATCTTGTTCTTTGGCTTTGATTTCATTGGCAGTCCATTTTGGTAAAATTTCTGCAAGAAGCTTAGCACCTTTCTCGGCCATCATCTTCTCGAAGTCTTCGTATGTCGGCCACTCGTCAACACGAACTTTCTCTTGAATGATGATCGGGCCATGATCCATTCCAGCGTCTATCATCATGATAGTTATACCGGTGTCTTTTGCATCATCTAGTATCGCAGATTGAAGTGGAGAAGCACCACGATATTTGGGAAGGAGTGAGGGGTGAATATTCAATGTTCCTTGTTTTGGAATATCTAACACCGCTTGAGGAATTATTTTTCCATAGGAAGCCACTACAAATATAGTTACAGGACTTGAATCCGGCGTGCCATTTTGTGAATCCCCAGCACTTAATGTTTCTTTCTTAAGTATTTCTATAAACTCAGCATTTAGTTTTACTGGGTCCAAAACCTTGATTTCTTTTGATAGCGCCCATTCCTTCACCGGAGTTGGTGTTAGGATCATTTTACGGCCTTGGGGTTTATCTATAGTGGTGACAACAAAAGCCGGTAAAAAACCAGCACGCTCTAGTTCGTCTAGCGCAATTACGGAAAAACGCGAAGATCCGAAGAAAGCAAATTTTATTGGTAATTTTGGCATTTTTTTGATGCAGGATTTTTGCGCGTAATTTTATTGTTATAGCCGCGATTTTTATTTACCTTGCAGCTCGGCAATTTCCTCGTCAGTCATTTCCCAGATTTCGTCGGCATGATCGATGAAGAGCGTACCTTCCAAATGGTCTGTTTCGTGTTGAAAGATTTGTGCGAGAAGACCACTGGCACCACGTTCTATCTTTTGTCCATTTTCGTCGTATGCCCGAAGAGTTACTCTGGCCGCGCGATTGATTGTGCCGTATAACCAACGTACGGACAGACAACCTTCCTCGACCTCCATTTTCTCCTTTGAGCGACGAACGATGGTTGGATTTATGAAAATTAGATCGGTTGGACTACCGGTGTAAGTTTTATCGGCTTTGGCCAAAAGTTCTCCTGAGACGACAAATATACGGAGTGATTTACCGATCTGAGGTGCGGCTATAGCCACTCCATCTTTCTGTGAAGCCAATGCTATCCGCATATCACGGATAATGTCTTTGATCGCTTTTGAAGTTATATCAGCAATAGGTACTTCCTTTGCTTTGCCTCTTAGGACAGGGTCTTCTTTTTGGACGATATTTGGCACTGGTATTGAGTCTTGTTTTGGTGTCTTGGTTGGCATGAGGAATGTAGGAGATTATTATAGCAAACTTTCCGGATCTATCTTTACGGTTATATGCTGTGGTAAGGCGCGCAGTTTTTCTGCTAACTCATGTTGTGGCCAGTTTTTTGCTACGATTTTGATCAATCCATGTATCGCAGATTTGCCTTTACCAGCGGAAGTGAAGGCTGGAAAGATATTTAATTCACTTGGAGCAAGTAGTTTCTGGATGTTTGCCATTTCCTTGGCGATGATTTCTTTTTTACCTTCGATGGAGATTTTTATAAGTACAGAAAATGGAGGATAAGCGAATTGTTTTCTTTCGCGGATTATCGTGCGATAGAAATCGCCAAGATTTCCTTTGGCTCCGTATTCGAAAACCTTTTCTTCAGCTCGTCTGGTTTGTATCAAGAATGTTCGCTTGGCTAAGCTACGCAAACGTATGAGAGCATATATCATCCTTTCTTGGATACGAAAATCCGGCAGTGACAACAATGAATCTATAGAAGCTATGGCGATATTGTCTACGGCTTCAGATAAATGTAGGAGTGCCATCTCTGTACCTATAAGGATGCTTCCAGGTTTATTTAGGAATTTTTGCATGGCCAAAGTTATCTGTTTTTCAGTTTTGGTATTATCTGAATCAATATTGATAATGTCAGCATCTGGGAATTTCGAGCGAACTTCTTCGGTGACACGTTCTGTGCCAACACCAAGCAACAAATGCAATGTCGCATTACCAATACGTACTAAGTAAGATACATGCCGTCCCCCCCCCAATAAACCAAAGACAACAATGGCACCGCCAGCCATTCCAACACGGTTGACGAAGCCGTACGCGGAAAAAGCGGGCAGTTTCCAT
>CAIQCA010000040.1 GCA_903870235.1 uncultured bacterium | reverse complement strand
TTATTGCAGCTTTCATAACAGGGCTATGTCTGGCACAGACTGTACATGCTGCGGATTTTACCAAACATCTTCATTTTACCCACGGTAAAAACAGTGCGGTTGTCAGCGGTGCCGTCATCAGAGGCGACAGAGATACCTACCTCGTACATGCTCATTCAGGCCAGGTTATGACGGTCAATATTTCAGCACTCGAGGACAATGCCGTATTTTCCGTCTTTGAGCCGAAAGCACACCATGCAATCAGGGGCACAGAGGAGGGAAAAGATATCACAAAATGGTATGGTTCTCTCTCAAAAACAGGACTGTATCGAATCGTTGTAGGTGGAACAAGAGGAAATGCAAGTTATAAACTTCAGGTTACTGTGAAGTGAAGTCAGCCTTATCCAAGCTGTTTGATTTTTGGAGAAAATTTTTGAAGAGAACTTATTCAGGTATAAAAAATTCATTTTTGCGTTAAAATAGTTAGATTACAGCTAAATAGTCGCACTTTCTTACCAATAAATACACATAACGATGACACAAGTCCGCGTCAGAAAAAAACACCAGATAACCTTACCCGCCCGCATTGCTGAATCGGCCAACATCAAGTTGGACGATATGCTTGAGGTTGCATTCAACAACGGAGTTGTAACCCTGATACCTGTATCACGTAAACACAGAAAGAAATCTACCATGGCTTATGCAGGCATTGCACGAGGAATTTGGGGAAAAAACACTCGTGAAATTGAAGTTGAAGTAAACAAAACCCGTGATTCATGGGAACGATAGCGGATACACTCAACAGATTACACGGTAACAGGGTCTATCTTGACACCAATGTTTTTATCTACTTTCTGGACCGGAACCCTGACTACTTTCCACTGGTTGCCTCTATCATTGAAGCTGTCGAATCAGGATTAATCCTGGGTTGCACAGGTGAAGCTGCCATTGCTGAAATATTGGTCAAACCTTATCAATCAGGGAACCTTGAGTTAGTGGCAAATATCAAAGCATTTTTCAGAATGGAAGATTTCCTGTCAATTTGTCCGCATGATGCAGAAACATTTGACTTGGCGTCCCAATTACGAGCAAAGTACAATCAGAAATTTATCGATGCACTGCATTATTCTACGGCAATACGTGCTGGGTGCAAGTTTATCATTACCAATGATAGTGGCATCAAATCAAATGACTTCCTTGAAGTTATCCTCCTGTCAGCTTTACTTGACAATGAATAACCGAACCACCTCTCAGAGAACTTGGATAGATTCCTCTCAGAAGTTCGGGATGAGATGGAGTTTGGATGCTTGTGAAAAGACAATCAGGAAAGCAGCACGTCACAGATTCGCTCAATCTCCTCTTCTTTTAAATATGGGTGCATCGGCAAAGCAAAAATTCTGCTGCTGAGATCCTCAGATACTGGAAAGTCGCTTTCCTTATACCCAAGAGAAGCATATGCTTTCTGTAAATGAAGCGGGATTTTGTAATAGATCATTGACGGGATACCCTCTTTTTGTAATGCCTGCATGAGTTGCTCCCGTTGTTCAAACGAAGCGGCAAGCACGGAATATTGAGCCCATGCTGAGGTATAGTGTTCCTGAATCCGGGGAACTGCGACTTTATGCTGCAACCTGTGGCTGTAGTAATCTGCAATACTTTGACGGACTTGAAGCTCTTCATCAAAGATGGTAAGCTTTTCAAGAAGAACGGCGGCCTGGATTGAATCGAGTCGACCGTT
>CAIQCA010000039.1 GCA_903870235.1 uncultured bacterium | reverse complement strand
GGTCCCTGATAAAGAACTATGGAAAGAGTTTCGAGGCCGGCTTTCCCAAGATCACGCGAAAGTTCGTCTTTTGTTAGTTTTTCTATTAACGAAGATAGGTCTTTCGATGTTCCCAAAGTCACTTCTTCATCTGTCTGGACTAGAGTGATGCCGCGATTTTTCAAAGCTATTTCCAAATCTGCCAATCCGGTCTTGATATCGCCAGCACTGACACCTAAAAGGTCTGCCAGCTTCTTGATTGAAACTGGTTCAGCTTTCCAGAATAGTACGGCTTCTATTTGTTGTGCGATATTATTGGTCTGTGCGTCTTCTTCTTTTTGCATGGGTTTAAGTATATCAGTAATTAGTCGTGTTGTAATAATATGACGATCAGTACCTCGGCACTGCCACATCCTTTGTTTCCATATGGATATCGCCGTATGTTGATTCCTGTGAGACGTGAACTATTCCCTGTTTTACCAATTCAAGCATAGCCAAAAAGCTTATAATAACGTTAACTCGATTTTCCTTGTGGTCTTTCGTGAACTCCTTGAAGCTCATTCGTAAATGACTAGTGATACGTGTTGTCAGTGTGCCGATCATCTCCTCCAAGCTAATAACTTTCTGTACTACAACTTGTGGGAGCTTTTCTTTCTTTGGGAAGCGATTTATAAGGTCGGCAAGCGTCATCCGAGCTTTTTCTAGAGTAAACTCTGGATTAGGTACAAAGACTGGCTGTACAGGACGAGTTTGGGATTGCTCGAAGATCATCTCGTCACCAAAGAGTTCATTTACCCGCTTACTAGCTTCTTTGATACGTTGATATATCTTGAGACGAGTTTCCAGATCGTTCATGTCTTCTTTCTCCTCGTCGGTAATGTTCAGATCAGGCAAAAGTGATTTGGATTTTATAAGTAGTAAAGTTGAGGCCACCAGGATGAAGTGGGCTGACTCGGCCATTGGCATATTATCGAATTGTTTTATGTGTGCGATAAAGTCATCTGTAACCTTAGCCAGAGAAACATCATTTATGAAAAGCTTCCGTTTTTCTATAAGATCAAGGAGTAAGTCCAGAGGACCCTCGAAACTTTGAGTTTTGACAGTGAAGGACATGATTAATTTCCCTATATAATCAGCTATTGCGTATGGGTCAATTTACACCGATCGCAATCTTAGCTTGCTCTAGCTTTACTTGCGCGACTTTGTTTGCTTGTTTTGCACCATCAGACAATGTTTTGGCAACAATCACGGAGTCTTTGGCCAATTGTTCACGTCTTTCACGAATCGGTTTTATAAAAGCGTCGATATCTTCTATAAGCGCATCCTTGAGGGCCTTGTACTTACCTTTGCTTGCTTCGTAGAGAGGTTTGAGTTCAGCCTCAGTTTTGAAAAGTTTGTGGATAGCATAAACATTGGCGGGAATATCTGATCCAGAATCGGTCACAATGCTCATTACGGCTTTTGTGATTTGTTCGCGCGTAGCAAAAAGTGGAATAGTGTTGTTATAACTCTTGGACATCTTCCGGCCATCGATACCTGGGACTGTTGCGACATTATTTAAGATAAGAGGTTCTGGGATTTTGAATGTAGTTTTTTCGGTATTTGAACTGTCTTTTGTTATTCCACAAAAAGTAAAATTGAATTTCTCTGCGATGTCTCTAGCATATTCAACATGTTGTTTCTGATCGGCTCCAACTGGTACAACATCCGTGCTGTAAAGCAAGATATCCGCCGCCATGAGAACTGGATAATTGAAAGTACCAACGTTGAGTTCTTTGTTCTTGGCCTCGGCATCTTTGTAGGCGTGTGCGCGCATGAGGTAAGGCATGGTAACTATAGTGTCGAAAATCCAGGCGAGTTCTGTATGTGCTGAGACATCTGACTGTTTGAAGATGATCGACTTCTTCGGGTCAAGTCCTATAGCTAGGAAATCCAAGGTTAGTTCGTTTATCAGATTCTTCATATCCGCGGCATTTTGAATCAGATTCAGCCCATGATAATCCGCTATCATAAAATAACATTGATAATCGCCGGAATTTTGAAGATCCAAGAACTGTTTCATAGCACCAAAATAATTACCAATGTGAGCTTGACCAGTTGGCTTAACTCCAGATAGGAGGATTTTTTTAGACATGGGTAAATAATAGCAAAAAATTAGCTGATTTACACCCCCTCCCCTTTCAATTTTTCAATTGCTTCGCGTGCAGTACGAGAAAGCCGACGCGGCATCTCTACAACAAGTTTTACAAGTAAGTCCCCTCTTTTTCCATGATCGTTTTGCACACCGTGATGTTTTACTCGCAAGATATCGCCATTGTTCGAACCTTCAGGGATCTTCAAGACAAGATCGCCATCAAGAGTTTTGATAGTTTGTTCGGCTCCAGTTATTGCAGTAGTTAGCTTAATTCGTAGATCAGTTGTTAGGTTATATCCAACACGACGGATAAATGGATGCGGCTTTACGGAAACTTTCACATACATGTCGCCTGCAACTCCTCCGGCGACAGCTTCACCCATTCCACTCAACCGAACCATTTGCTCATCTTCAATACCGGCTGGAATTTTGACGCTTATGACTTGTTGACGATCCAGCACTCCTTCACCGTGACAGGTGGGACATTTTTCTTTTGGTACTTGGCCTTTTCCATGACAAGCATCGCACACAACCGTGGTAGCAAAAGTGCCGAGGAAAGAACGTCGTGTTTCATTGACCTTCCCTTTTCCAGCACAAGCTTCACAGGTTTTCATACCAACTCCAGGTTTAGCACCCGTTCCGGAACATGTTACACAGTGTGAAGTCTTGGTTACGTGAATTTCTCGTTCTACTCCAAAAACAGATTCTTCAAAAGCAATTTCGATATCCACCGATACATCATGACCTCTCTGTTGGCGGCCGGAGTTTCGTCCGCGACCGCCACCGAAGAAGTCACCAAATATATCCCCCAAATCAAATTCAACACCCCCCTGACCACCACCTTGTCTAAATCCAGAGAAATCAAAACCACCGAAGTCTTGCGAATTGAACCCGCCTTGGCCGAAACCACTACCATAACCGCCGGCACCGCTCATGCCCGGTCCAGCTGAACCGAAGCGGTCATATTGTGCGCGCTTGGTGTCATCGGATAATGCCGAATAAGCCTCGCTGGCTTCTTTAAATTTAGCCGCTGAAGTTGGATCATTTTTTGTCTTATCTGGATGATGCTCGTGCGCGAGCTTGCGAAAAGCCTTTTTGATGTCATCTTTTGAGGCATTTTTATCCACTCCAAGGGTTTTGTAGTAGTCTTTCATTTGGCTTGACTTTGTAAGTTAGGTATTGTAATTTAGTTTGAGTAGTTAAGCAATAGAACCAGAAAAATTGAAAGGAAATACTCCGAATGCCAACTATTGTTACGCGGTACGGTTCTCTCGGTCAAATCTGTGATACCACTCTCCTGCAACAGGATGTTACGGGGTCGATTGGTGCGTGGCTTTGCCGAGAAGATGCTTTACACCCACGCCGGGACATGTCGATTCTTGTGACCGAGGATGTGGCTCAGACCTGTGATGATTTCGCCAAGAACGTCGACATCGTTGTCCTTATCAGTCGCATTCCTCAAACTGTTGAAGAACGTGTGGTTGTCACCCGTCCAGAGTATGCCGGCCGCACGGTCGTCGATGCTCTCGCAGCATTCTGTGAAGATCAAGTGCCGGCTCGTCCTTGATCTTTGGTTCTGTATCGTTCTCGGCTCCCCCTTATCAATCTGATATCGGTGAGCCGTTTTTTATTTCTAATTTTTAATAGTGCATTCCGTGTATATTTCGATCCAAGCACAACGAGCCGGGACCACATTGACTCCTACTTCTTCTCTTTGAACTCTGCGTCTTTGACGTTGTCGCCAGCCTCTCCGCCTTTTCCAGCATCTTGCTGGCCAGCGCCCGCACCTTGTGCTCCTGGATTTGCTCCAGCTGCACCACCTTGTTGCTGACTCATGTACTGTCCAATCTTTTGGATTTCAGCACTCAAAGCCTCTGTAGAAGTTTTGACCGCTGTAAAGTCTATCGGATTTGCATCCTTTGCACGCTTGAGATCTGCGATCTTATCCTCAATAGTCTTACGAAGATCACCTGGTACTTTGTCACCAGCATCTTTGAGGGCCTTCTCTGAAGTATAAACAAGTTGCTCAGCAATATTTTTTGCTTCGATACATTCTTTCTTGGTCTTATCTTCAGCTTCATGAGAGGCT
>CAIQCA010000038.1 GCA_903870235.1 uncultured bacterium | reverse complement strand
CCTATAAATGCCGGGGGAGTGTTGTTGGCCGTGACATTTTGAGACACAATAAGCACGTCAGATTTTATGCCAATCAAGCCTGACTCAGTGGAGAATGCAGGTGTGGAGGATGACGTAGCGACAAATTTTTGTATTTTGGGCGTAATTGAACCAGCTAACATTACCGATGTTGATCCATAGGAAATTCTGGCTACTAGTTCTGGCGCGCTGGCTTTGGAGTATTTAAATGTTGAACTGGCTTCTGACTGATTAACTGTAGTTGTAACTATTGTTGAGGTCGCCGGAAAGAAGACTTCCAGAAAAACCGCTGACCCAACACCGGTGTCAGCACCCATACCGCTAATTTTCGATGTGCTTAAATTTTCGTCTAAAATCACCCTATCTCCCGCAACGATTTCTTTGATTGGTACTTTGACATTTTGAGCGACATCAATAAAAGTTTGATAAATCTGGTCTGTTGTACTCGCCAAACCAAGATCTCCCAACTCTATTCCAGGAATAAAAATATCTCCAACTGAATAACGACCAATAACATCAACTAGACCGGAGACATGCTTACCATCGGCTTTTGTAACTATTACCTTATCTATACGTCGTGAATAGAAAGGCAACTTAGAGCTGATGCGCCTGACAATCTCTGAATTCGTACCACCGTCTATGAGAATTCTCTTGTCGCTAGGAGTGCGAATGAAAATAGCCTGACCACTTTTCAAAGCAAAGATGTAGACTTCCAGAAAAGGCGACCTACGATTCTCATACCAAACATAACCAGCCACACCAGAGACTGCTGTTATAGACATAGCGCCCGCCACAACCAATGTCTTGAGATTTTTTGACGAAATAGTGCGCACTCAAATATTTTGCTTCAAATCAGTAAAATCTTTATGAAGAAAATATGAAAAACGACAAAAGATGAATAAACAAAATGGCAAATAGACATGAAAACCCGCACCACAACAATGCTATAATGCGTATATAGTATGTATAAAAATTGAGACTAATTAAAACAAAAACATGAAACAATTCACCGCACAAGCGTTCAAAATTCCCGCTCTCAAGGGTATATCCGTGAAAACAAATGAGGAACATCTTAAGCTTTATGCTGGATATGTAAAAAATGCCAATTCCCTTCTAGAAACTTTGGGACAACTTAGTAAGGAAGCCGAAAAAAATGCCTACCTAATAGGTGAACTCGGCCGTCGATTTAGTTTCGAATTCAACGGTGTCCGGAATCATGAATTATATTTTTCTTCACTAGAAGGAGGCGCCAAACTGTTGGATGAAACCAGTAATCTTAAAAAAGCCATCATCGAGGAATGTGGCTCGTTTGAAGGTTGGCTAGCTGCTTTCAAAAGCTTGGCCATGACTCGCGGCATCGGTTGGGCCGTGCTTTGGTATGATCGCAAAGATAAACGCTTACTTGCTTCTTGGGTTGATGAACAGCATTTGGGACAACTAAATAATTGTGCGCCAATACTTGCTCTAGATATGTGGGAACATTCTTTTGTCGCCGACTATCAGCCTTCTGGAAAGAAACAGTATGTCGAAGACTTCTTCGCGAATCTAAACTGGGATGTTATCGAAGAAAACTTCAAAGGTGCCATACTCTAGCAAATAGCTTCGTAAGCAAGTTAGAGATACCAGTAAGAATAAAATTTAAAAAATAATACACGCGCTAACTAAAGCCGGTGGTTTTTTCTTATAACAAAAAAGCCCCGAGAGAGGCCTTCACATTGGATATGTGCCAGTGTAACAGAAACCGTGGGTTGTATCGACAGTGAAAGTCACTCCGATACCTTGGGCCAGATCATCTATGGCATAGCCACAAATGCCGGCTCCAAAATTTACCTTGTTACCAATACGTGCCTTGGTTGAACCTTTTTTCCTGATCTCTTCAAGGTCATAACTCTTTGTCCCGAAGTCTTTGACTTCGAACTTAAGGATGTGGCCCTTCTTGGTCAAAGTAACCATCCCTCGACCTTCGGCGTGATCGTAAATATTCTTGACGATCTCGATCATGAACATAGCGAAACCGTTATCGAAACCAACAAACCCAAGCAAGGCATCGACAAACTTTTCGATAAAGACTTCTCGTGAGACATCGGCGCCACGAAATTCCCATCGAAACTCATTATTATTTTCCATAAGATCTCCTTCTACATACTAGAGATATGAAACATGAATGTCAACCAAAAAGTACAAGCGTGTAATAAAAAAGTCGCAACGTTGCCTACGTTGCGACTTCGATCCGTAAATCTTGAGAAAACCGACTTACCGTGGTGCCAACCAATTGACGCCACCGATGTCCTTTTCGGACCTGACGTGGAGAGTAGCACATGCGTTGCCGTTTTCCATCATGGAAAAGGTTACGGAGATACCGTCTGTTGCATCACAAACGGTACGAATCTTCTGAACCCAGTGCCATGAGCTGTCGATGCTAACCTGGCGGTTTAGAATGTGCTGGGGTTTTTCGATCTCGTTTGTTGTTTTGGTCCAGACCCAATAGTCAGTCGGATCCAACGGCGATACTGCGATGCCGATAATATTCGTGATCGTGCTACTGATACTCTGACTCACACATTGCCTTCGCGCCTTTTCCCTGGCTGCGTGCAAGGCTGGAATAAGCATACCAGCCAGTATGGCAATGATCATGACCACCACCAACAATTCAATAAGACTGAAGGCCGACAAGGATTTACAACTTTGATTCTTCATCTCTACTCCTAAGTTTGGGGTTGCAGTTCTTCTACAAGACAATCACATTATAACTGTTTTGTCAATACGTCTAAGATGTTTATACATATACACCACTGCAAAAACTAAATAAAACCCAACCACATACCATCCTGAAAATTGCGGGATATGTATAGCCGCAAATGGAAGCCGCGCGAAATTTTGGACCATAAAAAGTTCATAAGTCAGAAGGAAGTGCGCACACCAGCCAAAAAACTGTGAAATTGCGGCAAAAATAACCCCAGGCAGAAAACCTATGGCGCCAGTCAGGAAAATCGCCAACATGGTAATAGAAATAAAAGGTAAAACCAAAATATTTACGACAACTCCGATAATAGATAGTTGACCCATCATGTAAAAGATAAATGGTGAAACAAAAATCTGGGTAGCAAAACACGAAGCAACCGTGCCACGCATTCCAAATTTTTCTGGAATCCAGGTTAAGCGTTTTTCGATCGACGATGCTAACAAAATAAGGCCCAAAGTGGCTAAGAATGAAAGTTGAAATGATGGATCATGCAAAAGAATGAGCGGATTTTGAATAAGCATGATAAGTGCCGCAAACAAAAGTGCTCGGACAACATTGTAGTCGCGGCGGACTAGGTCGGCAAAGAGAGCTAAGCTGGCCATGAAACACGAACGGACGACAGTCGCTCCCCCACCAACCAAAATTCCAAAAAGAAGCATGCCGACTCCACCAATCATGATTCCCCAGACACGTGGTAATGGAGAAAGCATACGCCGCAGAGCATCGGCAACAATAGTGATATTGAAACCAGACAGAACGACGATATGAATGAGTCCAACTGTGCGGAAATCTTCCAGAAGCTGCGGTCCAAGTGCACTTTTCTCACCAACTACCAGTCCGGCTGCCAAAGCCGCATGAGGCTCACCAAGAGTTCGGTTTAGATTTGTCACAAAACCACGTTTTATAGCAAAAAGTTTTGTTGAAAGTGCATCACTAACGAAATTCAATAAACTACCCACTTGAGTAAAAGAAAAACTGCCAAGAGAAATTTCAGAAACACTGGTCGAAGCCAACACAATTTCGGCACTCTTAATCTCATAATAAATATCGTCCTTTGCTAAATAGCCTTTATAGTCAAAAGCTCGGCCGTCATCACTCTTGAAATTATATGGCGGGTTCAATTTGCCGGAAAAAGTCACCACGTCGCCAAACTTAAACCTTGGATACAATTTCGTCTTGGCACGAATGTTTAAATCACTGGGACAAGAAATTACACCAGGGCCTGCTAACATCTCTCTTACCTCAATCACCAGTACCTGACCAGTTTCCGTGCGTGAAGGATCCGTAGATATAGTTCCAACACCGCTCACTACTTGTTTCAAACACTGACCGATATCTGGTCGCTTTTCATTGAAAGAAAAAGCTAAACGAATGCATGCCAAGGAGACTAAAATAGACCAAAAGATAATAACTCCTTTTTGCATAGAGTTATTTTGCGCCACACTTCTAAAGCCTTAATGAAAAGGTTATGATAAAGTACAAAAAAAGTTCTAATAAAACAAAAAAGAAAGACTCAAAAACAGTGTCAAACTCTATAGCTTTTTATCAAGACTAGATAGAGCATTCTTCAGATCTTCGAAAGACTCCAGACATTCAGTTTCTGTCATAACTGGCCTGTCGGCTATAGAATGACCCATATCACCCAGAAATACATCTGGAATAACATGGTAATGAAGATGTTCTATACTCTTTCCTGAACCATCACCATCGCGGACCAAGAAAGAGACATTCTTATATCCCAGATTGTGTAAAATATCGAGAGCCTTCCTCTGTAAAATATCAATCTCTGACATCTCTTCAGTGGTAATCTCAATAAAACTAGAAAAATGTCTCTTCGGTATAACCAAAAGATGGTGTTTATGATATGGCGCGATGGCATAAGTTACAAAAGCTTTTTCTGATTCCAATAATATTTCATCTGTTGGTCTTGCACAAAATGGGCAAGTCTTGATAGTTTTTAGAAAATCAGTGTATTTCATAAAAATTGTTATCTGTTTTTATTTTCCGCCCTTAAATGAATTTATTATCTCGTGCTCCTCACCAATACTCAAAGATTTTTTGAATCTAGCGCCGCGCGTCCCCTTCACACGTTTCTCACATTCTAACCAAGTTTTGTGCGTTTCTATGACTCCATCAACTTTACTAACATAAGAATAGGCCTTGGCATTTGAACGTGTGCCAGCACTCTTTTTGGTAGCCAATAGTTCTGTGTCATGAGAAATATCCAAAATATCACGACCTTCAATAATTTCTTTGTATTTAGCAAGAGAACCTTCATACAATTTGAAACTTTTATCACCATCAGCAAATGCTGTCGCAATCAAGTCACAGCGTTCGTTGCCGACAATACCGATATGACCGCCGATGTGATGCCATTTGATATTCTGGGAGTGACTGCCTCCCGAACCACCGCTTAATAGATAGTCAATCTCCAACCAAAGATCCTTGTTTAGCACATCATCCTTTGTTTTAGTTTTCCAGCCATTTTTCTTCCAGCCGCAAACCCATTTGGTAATCCCGTTTATGAGATAGGAAGAATCGGTATAAATATCAATCGATAGACCAACGGAGCTAATATTTTTTTTGTCGCCCAAATCATTTAAAAAAGAAAGCGCCTTAGCCACAGCCATAAGTTCCATTCTATTGTTTGTAGT
>CAIQCA010000037.1 GCA_903870235.1 uncultured bacterium | reverse complement strand
GCGTTCCCATTTTCATATAATAATCCTCAAATGACTTCAAGTGGTTACCGAGCTCGTTTACGCGCTTAACAATATCCTTAGCTGTCTCCTCAATCTTGAGCGCCTTTAGCCCTTGTAAAACTGTCTGCAAAAAGGCCAAGAAAGATGTCGGCGAAACTATAAGGACGTGACGATCCTTGAAGGCATACTCTATAAGGTCACGGGTATTTATCTTCACACCACCAACTTCCGCGACCAGGAGATCATAATAGATGGCTTCATGGGGAATAAACATAAAAGCGAAGTCCATCGTGCCATTTTCCGGCTGAATATATTTCGAAGTTTCGTCAATGCGATTCTTCAAGTCCTGGCGGAAGAGCTTTTCCAAACGATCGCGCTCGATAGGATTCTTTTCTTCAACCAAACGATTATAATTCTCCAAAGAAAACTTCGAATCAATCGGGATGATTTTGTCTTTCACAAAAACTACTGCATCGGCAATCACTTTGCCACCTTCTTTGTCCTTTGAGGCCATCTCATACTGCATAGCATAACTTCCTGGAGGAAGAACGTTTTTCAGGAGAGTCTCCAGATAATATTCACCGAGAATACCGCGCTGTTTGGGGTTTTTCAAGATGTCCTGCAGACTCTGAAGTTGGTCAGCAAAGGAGATAACCTGCTTACCAGTTTCTTTAACCTGGGCGAGCTCGTCTGTAATGTCACGAATGAGCTTCTGGGATTCACTGAACTGACGATGTAGGGCTGTACTCATCTCCTTGGAATTTTCACCAAGCTTTTGGTCAACCGTACGACGCAGATCATTGACCTGTTCGGAGATAAGCTTGAAGCCATCGATGTTGGATTGAACGTTTGGACCAGAAGCGCCCGAGTCGCCGTTTCTGCGTCGCCAAAAAGCCCAGACCACAACGATATTGGCTACAACAGCGACGATTATGAGAATTACAAGGATGGTGTCCATTTTTTAATGTTGCGCGGCTGTCTCTAATTTTCCAATACGGTTTTCATGATTCCTGCGCATCATCCTCATCTCATTCATGAAGGGTGCAAACTCTGAACGAAGAGACTTATATGTCTCCTGGCGCACTATCGGTCTAGTGTGCTCGTGAATCATATCGACAACCTCAGAACGAGTTGGCCTCTCTTTTATCAATTCCGCAAGCATATTTACCTGATCTTGAAAACCTTCTTTCAGAGCACCCATGTAACGCTCAGAGTCTTTCTGGAATTCTAACCTCGATTTAGTCATGTCTGTTTTAAATTCTGATCTCAGTTGACCCATCTCCTTCTGGAATTGTCCAATCAAAGTACCATTGTTATTAATAATAGACTTCGTAATAGTCTTCTCTATATACTGCTTGTCGTCTGTGGTTAATGACATATGATTTATGTGCTAATCTTATAATGGTATCATCGTATATACAAGAGATAAAATCTCTATAAACGAGTATTGAAGAAACGTCAAAAAAAGTCTCAATTTTATTATAATTAATTTATCAACCGACCTAAATATATGATTCATAAAAATATAAAGGAACAAATCAAAGATGCTCTAAGGTCCAGAGACACTATAAGACTAGACACTCTTCGCGGATTGAATGCCCTTTTCATGAATGACCTGCTCGCCAGTGGAACTACCGGGGAATTCATAACCGACGACAAGGCCTTGGCTCTCATAAAACGCAGTGTCAAACAGCGCAAGGATTCAATCGAACAATTCACCAAAGGTGGTCGTGAAGATCTCGTCAGCAAAGAACAGGCTGAATTGAAAATACTCGAATCATATATGCCAACCCTGATGGGTCGGGACGAGATAAAGTTGGTGGCCAGAATACGTATAGATTCTATCAAAGCCAGCGGTACTATAGATCCAAAAGCTAGTGGCAAGATCGTGGGAATGATTATGAAGGAGTTGGCCGGAAAAGCCGATGGAACTGACGTGAAGGCGGTGGTTGAAGAGTTACTCGGTGTTCCTAAATAATTTTAATATCGTCTTTATAAGCCGGATTATCTTTTATTTTTATTGGTATTTTATTCATTTTTCTCTAAAATCGCTTTTATCCTTCTAACCCCGGAAGAGACGGCCTCTTCTTTGACAATTTTAAAGTTACCCAAATCGCCCGTATTTTCCACATGTGGACCACTGCATATTTCTTTTGAAAATACATCCTTAGTTGATTCCAAAGAGCCGCCAACTGAGTACACTTTTATTTTTTCTTCATATTTATGATCAAACAATCCAATAGCTCCTAAACTTTTGGCTCTATCAGGTGTAGTCTCCTCGCAATAAACTTTTAATTTTTTATGTATCTGTTCATTAACCAGTTTCTCCACATTAGTAATTTCTTCCTGTGTCATCTTTCGTGGGCAGAAGAAATCAAATCTTAAACGTTCTGGCGTTATATTGCTCCCTTTTTGTTGAACAGATGTACCCAAAACACGCCGCAAAGACTCATGTAATAGGTGGGTGGCCGTATGTAGTCTGACGGTAAACTCTGAAGTGTCCGCTAAACCGCTTTTAAATTTTTGTTCGGATCCTTTTCTGGATATCGATCTGTGTTCATCAATCCTTTTATAAAAATCTTTTTTGTCAATCTTGTAATTCTTTTCTTTAGCCATCTCCTCAGTTATCTCGAAAGGAAACCCATACGTTGTAAATAGATTAAAAACGTCTTCACCTGAAATCAGGCCATCTACATGTTTAATCTTTTCGAAATATTTTATGCCATTTTCAATGGTATGAGAAAATTTATCAATCTCATCTGAGATGGCCTCAACTATTACACCCTTATTCTTCTTCAAATCAGGATAAACCGGCGACATTTTTTCTATCACTAATTTTGATAAATCCAAAAAGGCACTAAATTCGACATCAAGCTTTCTTAAATGAACCAAAGCCCTACGTATTAACCGTCTAACAAAATACCCCTGATCTTTATTTGATGGAACCCCCCCATCTGCGATTAGGAAAACAGAAGCCCGCACATGATCAGATACAATTTCGAAACTTGAAGAAAAATCTTCATACCTTTTTTTGCTCTTTTTTTCTATGTAATCTATATAATCACTGAATAAATCTGTCTTAAAGATATTCTGCAGACCACTGGAGACCATCACTATCCTTTCTAGTCCTCCACCAAAATCCACATTCTTTTGAGATAATTCCTTCCAGCCCTGGACATCTTTCTTGTATTGCATAAACACCGAATTTCCAATTTCGATAAAACGACCGCAGTCACAATTGACGTGGCAATGTTCCCCGTATTTAGGATTGTGTATCCGTCCTGTATCATAAAAAGTTTCCGAGTCTGGACCACCCAATTCTCCAACAGCATCGC
The DNA here is from genome assembly GCA_903870235.1 of uncultured bacterium. GTDB lineage: Bacteria > Patescibacteriota > Minisyncoccia > Phycocordibacterales > PALSA-1337 > C7867-002. The sequence continues at coordinate 638 of CAIQCA010000037.1, read as the reverse complement.
CACGCTTCCACCAATTCTTATCTACATAAGGAAAAATTTTGTATTTATTGAAATCTATATCAACATTTGGTCCTTTATTACCATCGCTTATTGTTTCTGGGCCAACTTCCGCCGTAATACCATATTTTTTAAATATCTCCTTTAATATAATTATTGATTCATTATCTTTTTTTGCAATATCATCGCCCGCAAACACACTCTGATAAATTCTATTTATGTCTAATTTCAAGACTTCAACCAAAAACTCATACCACCAATTGAGTTGTTCTTCTTTGAAATAGTCTCCCAAACTCCAATTTCCCATCATCTCAAAAAAGGTTGTATGTCTACCATCACCGACCTCCTCTATGTCATCCGTCCTAAAAGACCTTTGTGAATTGACCAACCTATTCCCAGATGGATGTCTTTCACCTGAAAAATAGGGAATGAGTGGAAACATTCCCGAATTAACAAACAATAAAGTAGGGTCGTTCTCTGCTAACAGAGGGGCTGCAGATATTTCTTTATGATTTTTAGATATATAAAAATCAATAAATTTTTTTCTTAACTCTAATGAATTCATATTTTAATTGTGAACTTTTTTCATCTATTAGTATGTACCAGTGTATGAAACATCCTGCTTTTTGTCAATTTTATGG
>CAIQCA010000036.1 GCA_903870235.1 uncultured bacterium | reverse complement strand
TCTTTTGGCTTCACGTGCTGACCAGCAAAATCTGTAACTTCTTTCTTGAAAGTTCCATCAACCGCGACATGTTGGACGAACGGCAAATCATGCTTGATGAGCATGTCGTAGTCGTCAGAGCCAAATGCTGGTGCTATATGTACGATACCCGTTCCATCTTCAGTCGTAACAAAATCCGCATCATAGATTTTCCAACCATTTTCACGATTCTTGAGGCTGGCGTCATTTGAATAATAATCAAACAGCGGTTCATAAGAAAGTCCAACCAGATCGGAGCCGTGAATCTTCTCAATGATCTCGTGCGGCTTATCTTTGAATGTGGCGGCAATTCGCGACTCCGCAATGATGAAAGCGTCTCCAGCTGTTGAATTTATATCGCTAGAATAAGTGACTCGAGCTTTCACATAGTCTATGTTCGGATTGACCGCCAAAGCCACATTACCAGGCAGTGTCCAAGGAGTCGTCGTCCAAGCTATGAGATAACTATTGGCACCAAATTTCTGGTCTTGAATCTTAAACTTCACATAAACGGAAATATCAGTTATGTCTTTGTAACCTTGTGCCACTTCAAAGTTTGAAAGTGTTGTCTCACAACGTGGACACAGATTCATAGACTTAAAGCCTTCGTAGATCAAGCCCTTGTCATGAAGATTTTTGAATATCCACCAAACACTTTCTGTATAAGAAGCGTCCATGGTGCGATAATCGTTCTTCATATCAACAAAACGTCCAAGTCGTGGCACGATTTTGCGCCATTCATCCGCATAACGCATGACACTAGTGCGAGCAGCCTCATTGAACTTACCAACCCCAAATTCTAGGATATCTTTTTTACTCTTTAAGCCAAGCTCCTTTTCAATAAGATTTTCGACTGGTAGACCATGACAATCCCAGCCCCAGCGACGCGCCACATGATAACCTTGCATAGTTTTCCAGCGAGGAATAATATCTTTCATCGTTCCAGCCAAGATGTGACCATAATGAGGCATACCTGTGGCAAATGGGGGGCCATCATAGAAGGTAAACTCCCCTTCAGGTGAGGCCTTATTTAGGGTTTTTTGAAAAATATCCTTCTCTTTCCAGAAGGCTAGTATCTTTTCTTCGCGCTCACTATGTGAACTCATAATGGGCTTATTCTAGCATTTTTTGTGAATTTGAGAACAAAAAGAGGCTATTCCAAGTACTTACATCTTCTTTGGCACTTTGATTCCGAGTAGATCCAACCCACTTTCCATAACCATAGAAAATGCTTGTGTAACCGCCACTTTATAAGCATCAGCAGCGCGGTCAGCTTCAGAAACCACTGAAGAATTTTCGCCCGGCATAGTGATAATGGTTACTTGCGAATAAAAACTATTGAAATGTGACGCCAAGTTTATCAAATAATTGGCAATGATACTCGGCTTGTAAGAAGCTCCCGCAAATTCGACAATATGTGGAAAACGCAAAAGATATTTCTCGAGCAAATCCAGCTGAAGTATTTCTGGGCGGACGGCATTAAGATTGGCAACAACACCTAACCCCTTGGCCTTTTCTATAACAGATTTGGCACGCACGCACGAATACTGCAAATATGGTCCAGAATCCCCTGTCATATTCATCATCTCATCCCAATCGAAAACAATGTCTTGAATGCTGTCGCGTTTGAGGTCGTTAAATTTGATGGCGGCGACAGCTACATCGTTGGCGCTTTCAGTGTTGATCTTCGAGGCGCGTGCTACTGCTTCGTCGAGAATATCTTCAAGCCAGATTACATTACCCTTTCTGGTGGACATCTTGCCATCCTTAAATCTATAAAGCCCGTGTGCTATGTGAATACGCTCACCGTCAGCAAACCAACCAAGCATCTTCTCGGTTTCTATGAGTTGCCTGAAATAAAGAGTCTGTTCAGCACCAACCTCGTTGATGATGGTGAGATGTTTTCTGCTGGCGCCGCCACCATCATTTCTGTCAGCTGTGCCATACATCTTCAGACGATAAAGATCAGCCGCCAAATCACGTGTAGCATATATCGAGGTACCATCACTTTTTTCTATGATCAATGGAGGGTATGTCCATTCCTTTGGGTCTTCACTACCGAAAAATACCACTTCCGCACCTTCGCTTTTCTTGAGAAGTTTTTTGCCGTTCAGTGCTTCCATAACCGGCGCAATCTTGTCTGGAGCCACAAAGAAACTTTCGCCAATCTGAGTATCTCCCCTGTTTGGGTCAAAGCTTACACCAAGTCGATCATAGATTGCTGCAAATTCTTTATTGGACAATTCAATACATATTTTCCAAGCATCTATAGTTTTTTGATCCTTGCCGGACTCTAGAACTTGAAATCTGCCGCGTGCGGATTCAATCAATTCGATGGCGGCCAACTTCAGGGTTTCATCTTCAGAGTTTTCCAATCTTTCAACCTCATCATGGAATTTTACATAGAGATCCACTAAATCTTTTATGGGTCTGGTGCTCTTCTTGATGTCATCCCAATTCCCCCACTTGTCTATAGCCACCAGAAGTTTGCCAAACTGAGTTCCCCAGTCGCCGAGATGATTGTCACGAATAACAGCATAACCCAGAACACTCAGTGTACGTGCGATAGAATCGCCAATAACTGTAGATCTCAGATGTCCAACAGCAAAAGGTTTAGCAATGTTTGGTGAGGAATATTCAACAAGAACTTTTCTGCCTTGACCAATATTCGAAATCGGTTTGGCCATCAAAATCTCTTGCGTATTTTGTGTAATAGCGGCAGCACTTAAAGTAAAGTTAATAAAACCTGGTCCGGCAATACTTACAGACTTTATATCTGCGTCAATTGGCGATAAACTTTTGGCTTTTCCAAATTCCGCCACAATTTTTTCTGCTAAAACGCGTGGACTCAAGGCGAGCTTTTTGGCATTTACCATAGCCACGTTGCTGGTAAAATCACCATGTTCTGGGTTTTCTGGAAAATCTAGCGTAACAGTACTAGCCTCAATACCGAGATCTGAGACGGCTTTTTGCAGTACTTCCAGCAATTGTTGTTTCATAAAATAATTGTAGCAGAAAGCGTGGGAAAAAGCCGTAACACTATATTCTTTCAAAAACTAAATTTTTCCAAATTTTATACCCCACCGG
>CAIQCA010000035.1 GCA_903870235.1 uncultured bacterium | reverse complement strand
CTACTAAAAAGTGCCAAATGTGTGTGCACATTACCATAGTTCCTTGACACGAAAGCTTCCCTGCCACAAGGCTAGGGATAGGCATATGCTAGTAGTCAAAATCAAATGACTGCTACTTTCTCCTTCTTTGAAGGAGTTCTTGGAATACTGGGAGGACAACCTATGATTCAGACCTTTAACGCAAGCTGTGTTGTTAGTGCGGTCGTTGCGCGAGTTCCTTCGGAAATGTATTTCTTTGCGCAGAACGGCGCCCCGCGGCAGATCTTCTGCCACGCCCGGCAAGGTGGTGTGTTGACGGTCAGTTCGCAGGGCACGTTGCTTCTGCAGAACCGGGCCTTCTCCCTTCCCCAGGTCGGCGAGCGGATCATCTTGGTCCGGGAATCAAACGATCCGACCACACGCGAGTACACCAAAGCCGGTCAGTGGGTCCGCGAGGAAAACTGGTTGGCGGCGCAGAGCCTGCTCGCCAGCCAAGTGAAGTACCGGGCGATTGCGTACAGTCACCGCAACAACGGTCACTTCCAATCCAACTCCAAGGCAGAAGTGGAATTAGCCTGTGCCAGCCTGGCACAGATCGCGAACAAGTTCCATCGCGGTGTCGATCGCGACACGCTGGCGGAACACTACTCAACGAAGTTGGGCACCACGGTGCTGTCGTACACGACGCGCTGGGAGCGGCAGGAAGCCAATGGTTCCTGGACGAAGTGTGCCGATCCCCGACCGATGATCGCCCAGAACTAAGCGATTACGGAGCTCTAACAGAACATTAAGATTGAACGAAAGAGGTTAAAATGAATCGTGAGTTAGCTGAACTCGTGGACCAGTTGTATCGAGACAGAAAGCTTCGTGACGGAGGCATCGAAGCCCGTAAAACTTGGGCTGAGATCAAAGGTATCGCCTCGTCAGATGAACAAATATCGATACTCGAAGGGATCGTTTTCGGAAAAAAGTAATCCGACTTCACCCTTCCCGCCACCGACAAAGAGACTCGTTCTCTGCGTCGGTGGCGGTTTTATTTTACATATACAATATAAAGTTAGTGCGCCAGATAGCGACGTATCTAAATTTTTGTTAGAATTACCTCAAGATTTATCAAAATCAGATGTCCTACACATACGCTTATTTTACCGGTTGTCTATTTCTCTTTGTCTTTTGGCTTTATATTTTTTTGAAAAGAAAAGATCTGCGTAAAGAGATGCTTTGGGCGAGTTTATGGGGCATGCCATTTGGAATAATCGATTTCTTCCTTATACCGGCTTACTGGAATCCAGACACGATTTTTGGTTTAGCAAAGAAATATGGAGTAGGCATAGAAAGTTTTCTTTTTCTTTTTTTAATGTCTGGAATTGTCTCAGTAGTCTATGAATTTTTCTGGAATAGGAAATTAGTGAAACTAACACATACTGGTCGTAGCCATCATTGGTTGATATTCTGTATTCCATTGGCTTACGCCGTTATGTTATTCCTGTTCCCTACAAAAGCTATATATAGTCTGATGATTGTCGGAGGTATCGGAGCTATTATCACGGCACACCTACGTATAGACCTACGAAGACAAATACTTTTTAGCGCCCTTATATTTAGTCTTCTCTATTTTGGGGTTTTTCTTTTGGTTAATCTTACATTCCCAAATTTTGTGGAGAATTTTTACAATATGAGAAACCTCTGGGGAATTATGATTTTCGGAGTTCCACTTGAAGAGATCCTGGTTGCCTTTTGTACTGGTGCTTTCTGGTCCACAATTTATGAATACACCAAAGCTTACCGCGAGAAAAATGTTGGTTGATTTTGTATAGACTTTTGGGGCTATTTATTATAAGGTCATAGGAGAAAGGAGAATAGCGATGACAACTGAAAATACCCAGGAAATATCACGTATTCATGAGTTAGAAACTGACCACGAGAGGTTTGCTCGCTTGATGGAAATGACTCTGGAAGACTGGCTGGCATTCAAGCAACAACTTGCGGATGAGCGCAAGGAAAACTGGATCAAAGCCAAGAAATACCTGGATGGCATGGATTTCTACGACTTCCTGGTTTGGTGGTACGAACTCGAGATTAAGTATGCTTGGCACATGCATTCCGTATTGAATGAGAATTTCCAGACACGTATGGAAAAGAAATGCCAACGCTGGCTGAAGGTAACAGATCGTATGCCGGGCGCCGTCTCTTACAAACTCGAGTTGAAAGCGATGTACGAGGCATCGAATGCTGATATCCGACAAATCCTGAAGCTGATGTGCGCTTTGCGAGGACATGCCACGCTGGTTGGTGTAGTTCTTTCCAAACGCGTTGGTGAGTGTATGTTCAACACGTTCGACTTACGCCTGTTGTCTGACGTGAGGAATGAAATACTAGCACGCTTCACCAACAATCGCCTGAAGACAGCCGTTCAAGTGACCTCCTGACCTAGCAAGTCAGGAGTTTTTTGTCATTGACAATAGACCCCTTTGTCATATAATCCCAAAAGAACTAAGAACCATTTACATAAAGGAAAAGGCAAATGAGTGAACTTATCATCATTGCTGGACCACAAGCCGCCGGAAAATCAACAGTTATTTCCAACCTGGTTGAACAATACAAAGGTGTTGCGCCTCTATTTGGTAAAGTCAAAAGACCGCTAATCTTTCCTCTTCAGGAAAGCCGCCAAATCATCGTGCATACGCATATGCTTCTGGGAGCTATCTTCATGAATACCAAACATGAACGCGAGGTCGTGCATTGCGACTTCAGACGTATGAGGACAATGTCTGGCCGTGAAGATGACCGACTCGTCTATTTGGACGAGTGCAATATCTTCACGATCGCCCACGCAAAGGCTCATGGTATAAGAAACATTGAATCATTTTGGGATCAGTACGTAACTCATCTACAAAAATTGAATGCCAAAGTGATTTTCCTGGACATTCCTTCGAAGGTTTCCTGGGAACGACGTCGGCGGAAATATGAGGAACGTTTGATTTATTTTCCTCGAGCAGACCACGTAGATATCATGCGAGCCTACGAGAATTATCTCACTCGAGTCCAGCCACTGCTACATGAAGTCTTCGACCGGCTACCTTTGCCCAAGATAATGATAGATGCCGGTCAATCAAGCAAAGATGTCTTGCTGGAAGTCAGTCATTCCTTGGTCGAATTATCAAAGACGTTTCAATAACAACCCCATCCCCCACGAACAGTCGTGCGGGGATTTTTGTACATTTTTTATAATAAAAACCAACCTCTTTGACTGAATTTTTATATACTTTTTCATAAAAAATGTACATATATACAAAAATAACCTTTGGTGCTAGCGTTAATTCAGAAGCTTTTTGTCACTAGTCAGTTAAACAACGGCCTAAAGAGGCCACAAATAGAGGGATAACGTTATGATCATTGGGTTTCTATCCGATACACACAAAGATAAGAAAAATGCCATCCCTGCCATTATCAAAGAATTCAAGAGACGCAATGTGGAGATAATCATCCACTGTGGGGACATTGACCCATCACACGTTTCAAAGGATCTTTTTGGAGGAATACCAGTCATATGTGCACTGGTAGACCAACAAAAAGAGGAACTTGTATTCAATGAGAGCCGGCCTGATGGATGGACATTTACACGTCCCGGCAAACGAATCGTCGATTTGCCAGATGGGATGAAGATCTATGTTGGTCACAAAAAACACGTGGACTTTCTCCGGATGACGGAGGAAGACTTTGGTGCTTCGTTGGCCGATTTGCGCCAAGCCAATGACGGATTACGGATGGTTGGTGGTGGACATCTACACTTCCAAACATACAAGCAAGGACAATTGGTTTCCTTTATCAACCCTGGCGCCGTGGAAGACGCTTTGGGTTGGGGCTACGAATACGCTGTTGTTGATACAGCTATCAACCAAGTGGTATTCAGCCGAATCCTGCCCACAAAGGATGACCGAGTGCCGTTCAGTGTTGGTGTTATCTCCGACAGTTTGGATATCACCCATCGTGACGGAACATTCTGGGCACGTCTAGCAAAGGAGTTCCAAGAACGTGGTGTCAGTCAAGTTATTCACTGCGGCAATCTCGCCCTCACCGATATTGGGCGGCCAGAAATGAAAGACTTCACTGTCCACTATGCTATTCGGAGTGACCAGCAGTTTGACCACACCGCCCTCCAAAAGGAAGCGTCAGTTCATGCGAATTGGAAAGTCCTCGCCGAAGACAATTTGGAGGAAGGCGCCGTTGTAAATATCAACGGGTTTAAGTTCTATATCCAACTGGACTTAGGTCTCAAGTTCAAAACAGTAAGTGAACGTGGGATGGATTCTATAGCCATGCAGATCAGGCGGAAACATCCTGAGACCGAGTTCGTTCTTTGCGGTTTCACCCGCGAGGCACTATTCGTTGAAGGACAACAAGTGATCACGATCAATCCGGGCGACGTCAACGCCGACCGCAACTTCGTGGTTATCTATCTGCCAACGCGCGAGGTGACGTTCGGTCATGTGCCATATGACCCGTTACCAGCATTAACGGAAACGAAGTAAGTCAATCCAAAGAAGGGGCTCCTCCCCTTCTTTTTTGTTGGTCAACAAAATTTTATGAAATAAGCACCTATCCTTAGACGGTTATTGGAGTTATTTCATATTGCTGATGGAATCTATGCATGAATGAGATGCCTGCTCATAACCATCAAAATAAAGAGGTAGCCGCATTATTATCATTGAAAGATATAGTTTCGGATAGAAATCAAGCGGGAAACGTTGATAACAAAACCACTGTAAATTACTCATGGTTTGACCATTTATCAGAAGAACAGAAAGCCGTGGCCAAGGAAAACATCCAACTGCTATCCTTTTTGAATGGACACGCGGGAGCTGACCTAAGACGAGTGGTATTACAAGGAACAACTCCTGAAGCAGTTTTCATAAAGGATTTATTGGAATGGTCAAAGAATCTCGCTGCCGGAAAAACAGGAAATGCTCTTCTTTTGACAAAAAAAGTACCCCAGAATCTAGTTGAGGCTACTCAAACAAATCTATATGAGAAAATTGTATTTTTGGAGAAAAACATAAGAACACTCGGAGAAACCGCCGATGAAGCAACTCAGCACGAATTGGCACGGGAACTCGGTGTAGAAAGTGATAAGTGGATAGACCTAATCGACCCACTGTTTGATAACCCAAAGTGTGTAGGTAAAATTTTGAATAAAATAGGCTTTATTCCAGAAGAAATTTTTACCAAAAAAAGATTCAAAAGTGTTGACCCTCATAAGATAGTGGCCCTAATCCGTGAACTTAGAAATCTAGAAGACACAGATGTTGGTCGAGAAGCTCTACGCGAAAGAGCTAGACTTATCAACTATCTGTTTATATCACGACGAGCTGAGCCACTTAGGATCAAAGGCCAAACAAATATCACCCTTGATTCAAATGGTATCTCGATAAACCTTTTCGGCTTTCATTCTCATTTACCATATGGTCTTATAGACGATGAAACGATAAAAGAACTAGAAAATGGTAATTGGCTAGATCCAAAAAGAATATCCGAAATTGCGGCACAGAAATCCAAGTCAAATAATCAACGGGAAAATACGACACCATTTAGAAAAAAACAAGATTCAGACTTTGAATCAGTCCTCAACTGCAAAAAGGAAACATTCCTTGCGGTTTTGAAGGACAACGACCGTGATCAAATTGCAAATAGAATCATCGCTAACTCTCTAATAATCCCCGATGGGTGGCTTGAAACAGCCAAATCAACTGCAAATCTTGTAGCCATTTTGGCCCTAGCAGAAGCCATGACAAACCAAATCAGTGGTCAAGTTTTCAAGAAAGAGCCGAGTATGGTTGCTGGATATGAGATAGGTGCTGTCACACAAAAGGCCTATGAGATACAATCCAAAATTATCAATAGCCCTGACTACTACAACGTCACAAAAGTTATTCAATATTTCCTATCTAACACACCCAATTCTTCGACTGATGACGAATATGTGATTTTCCGTGGACGATATAAGAAAGCAAAAGATGGAGACCAACATTCCTTTGTCGGGGCCTTGCACCAAGGCAAGTTAGCTCAAGTTCTTATCAATGAAGACAAGCACATACCGCCACCATTGAAATTGGCTTTAGAGAAAGTACCGATATTCACTCGAGAAGTTTATGAGGGGCTAGAAGCAGCTTTGCTGACATTCAATTCTTTTGCTAGCTCAGTAAAACGAATTACAGATGTGATGAATATATCGAGAGAAGCTGGAGCAATCTCAACTCCAAACCAAAAGATATTTCGGGAATCTGCAGAAAACTGCATGCACTTTCTATTGAATAACGTCTCCATGAAATACAATCAAGCGGCTAAATTATTTGCTGAATTGGAAAATTCTGACCAGTCTGATCCAAGTATTGCCGAACAGCTTTTATCCATATTCAAAGAAGCCGAAAAGGAATACTCTTTGTTCTTGTATAAAAACATCCTTAATCAAAACCTTTTTGAGACGAACTTTTCTCCGGAGATTCATACCGAGGATATCCAATTTGGTGAAAAGTTTGTCGCTGGTGCTCTTCTACGCTGTCCAAATGGGATAGATCAAAACTTGAGTAAGCAGGATTTCAATATCCGAGCTGTCAGTATCGACTATAAACTCAAGGATCCTAGCCAAACCATTCCATACCATATAGAAGAGTCTTGTCTTGATGCCCTCAGAATAGACCGTGACCGACCCCTCATCAACGTTATTGGAGGTTGTAAACATTTGGATACAACTACGGACCCATTGGAAGTATTTGGTACAGCCGTGGTAAATATCGCTCATAAGTACAAGGCTAACGTAGGCGTACCCGGCACACAATCAGGTATCGGGAATGTCTTCGGGCAACAAAACATTGAATATACAACCCGTTTCGATCACCTTCCATGGGCAGAAAGAGCGCATATTTTCTCCATAAATCCAGGCGGAAGTGTATACTTTCCTGGTAATAAATTTCTCAAGGAGAACCATGAGAAAGGAGCCGCTGCCTCTGTGTACGCCACTACTCCAGTCGACACAATTTTGACTCCTGTACCAGCTGAATGGAACAAGAGAGGTCTCGACAAATACACCTCCAAATACGTAACGCATATCGCCTACATGGAAGCTCTCTATAACAGGATGAGTGTGGAACAGAAACACGTGGTAGTTGTCGGAAACGGCGGACTCTATAGTATCATGGAGTTAAATGAGTCAATGAAAAGAGACGCAAAAGTAATCTTACTAAATGATTCCGGACGTTTCGCTGAGGCCGCCAGTTTGCTTATACCACATCTATCGAAAATCTTAGGCTCAGCAAACAAAGACAAAGAAATATTGGAGATATTAAAAAAGAATATGGATCGAAAAACATTTGAAGAATTTTGTAAAAAAGATTTTGGTACAGAAGAAACACCCGAGAATGATGACTACAAAGTTTATCGTGATTATTTTGCTAGATTCTTGAAATTGGCGAAAGAAAAGTCAGAGAACGTTAAGACGGTGACCTTGAACTCGCTAGAAGCAGAACTTGAGAAATCAGTAGCCTCATGAAAATAGAATAAAGAAAAACCGTCGCACACCCCCACCTGGGAATGTACGACGGCGTCTTGTCTGCTTCAGGCAGACAACCATATCTCCTCCAAAAGCTAGTCTGGAAGATATCTGGTCGCTTTCGACTGCCCGTGGGCAGACAAAAGCTTACTGTTTGAGAACTTCGATGCAGTACGCGACTGCGGCGCCGATGTCCGAGAACACGTCCGCGTTGCCGGGATGGCGCTTGGCGACATCCAGAACATACACGCGTGCGCGGTTGAGGTCCTTGAGCTCGCCACCGGTGACCACCTGGCCGCCGATCGTGGTGCTGTCGGGAATGTTGTTAACAACCAACACAACCTGACGGCCGCTGGCGATATACTCGGCCACCTCAACCATCGAGGCGATCGCGCGCGTCTGGCCATCGATGACGAAGAGCAACAGCTCCGATTCACCTTTGGCGACGGCTTCGACTTCGGCGATACCGCCGGCGATGCCCTGGGCCTTGTAGAGCGCGTCCTTTTCCGACTAATCCGCGATTTGCGGGTTGTAGAATGCGACACCTGCCGCAGTCAATGACGGAATGGCAACGTCTGCACGCCACGTGGTTGGGTTACAGGAACCACCGAGAAACACTTGATTTTTCATCGAACTATCCTCTACTTTCGTTTTTGATGGGTTTTGTGCACCCCAAACTCGTTGTTTGGGTTATCTGGGTTATTTTCCAGATGCGGGAAGTGTAGCATATTATTGACAGATTGTCAAGGATAGCTACTTTTTGAATCTATCAGCAATTTTATAGAGTAAAAACAAGGCAATTATGCCACTTAACGTCCATTTCCAATTCCTTACCAAGAAAGCTAAGACATCCAAACAAAAATTAAACGGAGTGTACACCCAATCGAAGTTTGAATTATCGCCAGTATTTACTTGACTAGTAGATGTACCCAAGACGCTTCCCTTCTTTGCAACCGTACCTATTTTAGCTGCAGCACCACCTTGACCACTAGATACACCACCACTTGATCCAACTGGTTTTTTCAGGCTTTCAATATTATCCGCCAATTGTGAAGTTAGTTTATCGGTTTGCGATATAACTGCTCCAGCCGAATTCACTATCGCCGCCTGAACAACTTCCGGAGTAATTTTTCTTATAATACTAATATTCGATTTATCACTTTTATACGAAAACAAAGCCTTATCGGCCGAAAGTGTTGTAGAAACACTAACTTGTACACTGTGATCACCGGGATTTGCAACCCAGCTGGTAGAAACATCAATCAAGCTTTCAGTAACAGACGAAAAAGGAACCCTGGAAATTTCCTTATCATCGACAGAAAAAGTTGCTTCCCCATTTATATTAACCCCAGAATTATTTTGTATACCAGCATATATTTTGATAGCGTCGCCGTCGTTAACAGAAAGAGTTGAATACCAAACAGTTGGTAATATACGCGCGTTTATAGTTGTCACACTTGGTGATACTGATTGCGCGAAAACATTCTTGGTACCACCCCAAAAACTGCCAAGAAGACATAGGGATAAGACCAACCCTATTGAAAAAAGTTTTAGCGATGTTGAGGAATGTTTTTTCATTTTAAATACTCGGATCAAACCGATCTCCATGAAAACCAGCAAAAGAAGTCGTCACAGACATCTTATTTTGAGCAATAATATTATTGGTGACATATATACCAAATATTAGTGCAATCACTATAAGACCATTGGTTATAAGGGCTGGATGCTTCTTGTCCATGCGCACAAATAACTTCAAGATGAGGGCCGCCGCTACTATTGTGCCCAAGACCATCAAGATAACATCCAAAATGTGTCGCGGGGACGTGATATAAGACTCAACCGTAGTTGGCTTCAATACCGCCACTTCAGGTGTCGCATTTACATCTGTAGAGGCTCCAAGGACTTGTGGAAACAGAACTGACGCCGCAACTGTCGACGTTGCTGGCTTGCCAAAAACCTGAACAACAAAAACCGTAGAGTTTCCATTGTATGTTCCGGTAGCAACGCCAGTGCCGACTTCCGTGTATGTGCTCTTTAGGATGTTGGCTCTGTGTGTAGACGAGTTAATCCACGCAACAGCCACGTCCTGTGAATCAGTGAAATCGACTGCCAGGTTTTCTCCGGCGTATTCGTATTTATATCCAACAAGGTTAAACCAATACCAGGGTGTCTTACCATCTGGACTAGTGTGAGCAAAATAGCCATTTTGAGCCATATCTTCCGCCTTAAGCTCTGCAACTTTATTCAGTGCGGGACTTACAGTAAGAACATTGAGATCTTGTGCTTGCCTATTTTGATTGGTTAGATTATCTAGAACGGACGGCAAAACGGCAGCTAGATAATTGTTACTCGACAGATTGAGCGTGGGTATGTAAGGAAAGACAAAAACACCAAACTCTAGCATCAGGATAGCGACTACAATAAGGCGGGTATTTTTGCTGCGCAAAAAGTGAGGCTGATGATCATTCCCTATATTGGGTATGAAATACTTTTTGAACCATTGGAACATAAAACTAATTTACAATTAATTTTATTTAGAAGGAGAAGCGCCTGTTGATGCGGGTTTGGAAAACGTTGGTGTAGACATCATGGCCTGATATTTCATGACCAGTTCTTCGATGGAGATGAAAGATGCTGGAGCTACCGCTTTGACTGGTGGATTTAGATCAAATGAGCCATCAAACGAAATAACCATAGACTTGAGTATCGTCGATGAGGGATTAAGTGGTTGTTTGCTTATAGATTTTTCCATCAACGCCTTCATTTGGTCGCCAGCAAGACTTATATTCATATTGATGCCTTTGATAACATCTGAGTCACCTAAAGTAATTGTATAATGAAAATTCTTATATATCGCGTTCACGTCCTCCGGAGAGAGGCTGCTCAATTGATTGGTGCTAGCCATACATGACTGGGAGTCAAAACCATAACCTTTACAAAGAACCTGATTGTACTTTTTCATAAAAGCTAGATATTTATCCGCATTGAATGTTACAGACATTGTCTTGTTACCACCAGTAGACGAAACTTCTGACAACACAACGGCACCATCCAAACAATGATCTATAGCGTCAGCAAAGGCCTTTTTATCGCTTGGGCTTTTCGTGCTCCAGTTTTCAAAAGAGGAAGCTTTCCCACAGATAGAAACCAAGCTAGTTTCCATGTTCGACTTGACTAGGTTCAAAATATCACTGTAACTTGTAAGGGTCGATGTTGAGTTCAATGACAGAGCACGAGAATTATTGAAGCCCTTCATAAAACCTTGAGTAAATAAATCCAGGAACATCTTTGGCACTTGAACCCAAGTTCCCTCTTGATAAACAGAAGAAAGCTGTGGCGTAAGAGTACTTATAAATGTAGGGATCTTGGTGACAGAAACATAAAGAGACTCTTGCGTTTTAATTAGAGAAAATGAAATATCCAGAGGAAAAGTACCTGGTGGTACTGCAGCAAACTGCTTGCCTGAACCATTCATATTTACACTCACATCGGCTGAACCGGTGTCTTCTATAGCATTGTATCCACCCTTAGCATTTATCGCCACAGATACAGATTCGCCATCGGTAGTTTCAATCGAAAAGTTTTCTGCCAAAGTACCAGAACCGCCAGAAACATTGTGAGAAGCAAAGTAATCTAACTGTTTAGCATAAAAACCTCCTATAGAATTGACTGAAGTACTGTTACCGAAGTTTGGTGCAATGACATAGTACGCAAACGTACCTACTGCACCCAAAAAAATAAGACACGCCAAAGAGATAATTACTTCCTTGTAAAAGATACTCGAGCGGCTATTTGATTGTGGTTCCATATGACGATTATTAGTTTTATTAACTCTACAATTCTATAAGAATACCGGCTTAAACACAAATACGGCTAATCCACATAAAATCGAGTTAATCTTTAAGACAACGTACAGAAAAACCATAAGCTGTATCATCTGGACTACGGTAAACAGATGTATAACTAGAATCTACATGTCGATGCCAAGCTGAATAAGAATCATTTTGAGAAGATGTCCACAAAAAACCATCTGAGCCTAGAGTATAAAATGCACCCCCTATATTGTAACGAATACCCGCTAATTTAGTTTTGAATAAGCCTGCCATGTCTCTCAATGTTGTTCCTTCATCTGTACCCCTCCAGCCCTGTGTTCCATCGTAAGGAAAATCAGATGTACATGTGCCAGAAGTACACAATGACCTTTCAAGAGTAGTAAACTCATCATGAGTAGGAATATGCCAGCTTGTCGGGCATATACCTTGAATGCCCGGAGATACTGATCCTTCCATGGCTTGACCCCACTGATATAGACCGCCGTAAGTAGTACAATTTCCTTCATCATCGTTATAACAATACTTATCTATAGAAGATGGGCTTGTGCCCTGATCATTGGATCCAGCTATCATTGTCCCGACGTTGATATTTTCTTGCATCCAACATTGAGAACCTATGAGAACTGTTGTATAAGAACGGGAATCTCTGATGTCGATCAAGGCTGAGCCACAAGTCCATGACGTTTCCCCACCCCCTCCATTATTTCCACTTGAAACAGCCGAAGGATAATGACCGCTTGGAAGATGTCCAATGAATGCGATAACTGGGGTAGTGCTAGAATAACCAGACTGACTAGTAAAGCCAACTTCGGTACCCGGGGCCTCAATATAAATATTTGAACCCACTCTAGCTATGAGATAACCGGCCGTTGAAGTTGCTTGTGGATCTCTAGGAATGGAGGAAACATATGTAGGCACCAATAATGAAAGATCTACAACATCTAAACATGTCGTAGCGCCAATCCCGTTGACACCGGTATTACATATAGGAGTTAAAGTAGAAGTAATAACTGGTGGCACAAATCCATTATCTATAATATATTCATTTACAGCTTTATACAGAGTAAGAATATCTGATCGACGCTGTGCATCTCTTGTGTTTCCTAGTTGTTTGGCTGGATTGATGGCTACTATGACTAT
>CAIQCA010000034.1 GCA_903870235.1 uncultured bacterium | reverse complement strand
TTCACGCACAGATGTACTCCTCTTATGGGTACAACGGTGGTTACAACGGTTACAACGGATACAATGGCGGATACAATAGTTACGGAAATTATAATAATTATGGTGGTTACTATAGCGCACCAATTTACCAATTTGGTCAGTACAATCACTACAACAATTATCCGTCCTATAACCCCTATACACACAACTATTACAATTCTTATAACAATCCTTTCAATCACTATAATTACTACAATCCGTATCCAATTCGTTACATCTTATAATCTGTTTGGTTAGCTGTTAGCTTAGTTTAATATTTAACATTGTAAAAATGAATAAAAAAGCTTTGGTTTGGGGATCAGTTGTACTGGGTTTGATCTTTGTTGTTATCGCTATAATCTACTGGGTCAGCCAAGCTGGCTCTTTGCCAACTTATTTTCCTGGATATGAACTTGGTTCAACAACCATACACTTTAAACATGGTCTAGGCGCATTGATCTTGGGACTGGCTCTATTTGCCTATGCTTGGTTTAAGTCTGGAAAACCAACTGCGGAAGAATTACCTAAACAACAGTAAAATTGAGGCCACTATTCCAGCCACAACACAATAAATAGCAAACGGTGTAAGTTTTTTTGTCTCGAAATATTTAGTTAGAAAACGTACAGAGAAGTAAGCCATAATGGCCGCTACGACAGAACCGACGATAATTGGTCCTATGATGTTTGCGTCACTGGAGACAAGAAGCTCCGGTAATTTCAGAAGGGAAGCCGCCAAGATGATTGGTGTGGCCAGGAGGAATGAATAGCGAGCGGCATTTTCATGGTTCAATCCGATGGCTAGCCCCCCACCAATGGTTGCACCTGTTCTAGAAAATCCTGGAATCAAAGACAAACACTGTACAAGTCCAACTTTCACAGACTGTGTCCATGAGATTTTTGAGATTTGTTCGTCACTATGTGTGCCAGAATTCGCCAATTGTTCGGATATGCTTGATTGTTGTTCAGCTGTGCTTATCTGTGATTCGACCCCGCTCATCTGTGACGCACTTTCTGACGCGGACTTTTTTCTCAATAATTCTGCACCAAACAAAAGTAGTCCGTTGAATATAAGAAAAATAGCCGCATATTTAGGAGATGCAAAAAGGGCTTTGAACTTATCTTCGAAGAGAAGACCGAGTATGCCAGCAGGGATACTACTTACTACGATTAACCAACCAAGTCTCGCATAAGTATCGGTTGGATCAATCTTCCTGATTTTTATAGACCTAAAAAAACCTTTGATGATAAGAATCCAGTCCTGAAAGAAAAAACCTAGAAGTACCAAAGCTGTAGCTAGGTGTGTTGCCACTAGAAAAATAAGAAAGAAATTTGCGCTTTGATTGATATTCCAACCCAATATTTTAGGAAGGATAACACTATGTCCTAGGCTAGAAATGGGGAATAACTCAGTTATCCCCTGTAAAGCACCAAGGACTATGGATTGAAGATATGTAATCATCTGGATGATTTTAGCACGGAAAAGGGTTATCGTCAGGATAATCACACTGTGTTATCAT
Organism: uncultured bacterium; assembly: GCA_903870235.1. GTDB lineage: Bacteria > Patescibacteriota > Minisyncoccia > Phycocordibacterales > PALSA-1337 > C7867-002. Next base: position 4,910 of record CAIQCA010000034.1, on the reverse strand, counting down.
ATCGACATGGATAATGATGCCAACAACCAAGACTCCACACTCCCTAAAAAGAAAATAATACTTTGGGTTGAAGATGATTTGATGATAAAGACTATTCTCGGTAATAAACTGATTGCCGCCGGCTTTGATGTTATCCATGTAAGCACTGGAGAAGAGGCTATATATCGTTTCAAGCAAGTGACACCAAACCTGATTGTACTAGATCTCTTACTTCCTGGTATCGATGGTTTTGAACTGTTAAAGCAAATTCATACCGATGATGTCTTAAAAAATATACCAGTTATTATTCTCTCAAACGTACAAAGAGAATCTGATGTTGCGGCGGCGAAGGCTATGGGAGTGAAGAAGTTCTTGATCAAACCGTCAACTTCTCTAGAAGAAATTATTGCGGAAGTTAAAACTTATTGTAAATAAGCGGCGCCTTGGGTCATCAAATTTTTAGTTCAATAAAAAAACGCCTAGTACATATATATGTACTAGGCGCTGTTGGTAACTGTTTAAGCTGGAACATTGTCGTGGAACATTTTCTTGTAAGTTCCGATGATAACGAACAGCATGAGACAAGCTATCGCACCAAGACCGATAAGGGCATTTTGCAACCCATTGGTTTTGACCATATACCCAAAACCTGCCATACAACCAACCTCTGTCCATTGATGGATAGAGGATTTTATCGATAACATGGTCGCGCGGTTCTTCGATCTGACATGGCGGTTCATCAAACCACCAATGAATGGATCTGTATAACCACGCACGAAGTTTTGAGGAAGTACCAGCCAGATTGCCCATGGCGCCATTGCCAAGCTCATTAGGACGATTGGCACAGCAACACATGACATGGTTATCGTAGCGCTTGTCCGTGTGGATATAGCTGTTGCGATACGTGCCGAGAACCGGCTGGACAGAGCCGCCACCACATTTAATGCAAAGAATACGTATCCAAACTGTTGGATGGGTATCTTTACCGCTTCGAAATATGGATTGTAAGTGAAGAACCACATTTTGGAGATTACTCCGAGGGTGGTGGCTATCAATATAACCCACATCACTTTCTTGTTTCGCAAGGCCTCTTTGACGGCGGTGACCATATGCCATTTCATATTGATATTTTGTTCATGCTGTTCGTCTTTTTCTACGAAACGGCATTCACGTAACATCAATAATACACACAGACACATACATACGAAGACTGTGTCGATAAGACATGGTAATCGGATATTGATGTTGGCAATGTATCCACAAGCGATAGAGCACACCGCCACAAACCATAATCTGATAGATAACGTTCGTCCGACGATGTGGCGGTACTCTTTCTCTCCTTGACCTAATACTTTTAGGTTGTCATAGAGAAATGCGGAATCGGCGCCAGACATGAAAGACATGCCTATGGCCCAACACGCATTGGATATCCAGATCATCGCTCGGCAGTTGGCTGTGGCAAACAAGGACATTTCAATAATGATGAACAAAAGTCCAATCCTCATTGAAGTTACTCGTCCGTGTTTGTCCGCGAACGATCCGGTCGGTATCTGGAAGAAGGCGGCGATAACTACGCATACTGCCTCCATGGTGTAGATCTCTGCCAGGGTCATACCTGATACTCGTTTGATATAAGTAATCAGGATGGCTCCCCAGAGGATGGGTTCCCGTAAGATAAGATACGCCTTGTAAAGACGGATATTTCTTTCTGCTACTTTCGTGTCCATAACTATCTCCATCTGGTGTTCATTGGCACACCTGTATAAAGCCTTTTTGGGTTTTGACTTTCAATGTACAAATCCGGATCTCGCATAAAACAAAATAGTCTCAGCGTTCCGGCCGAGACTATGTTGAGGTTGAAAGGGGTTGATTTATCTAGAGTAGATATAATTAGTCATAGGCAACATATTCTTGGTCGAAACACGAAAATTTGGCCGGACCTGTGGCGAGGTCAGACTTCATATCGACGAACATGTTGTATATGCAATAATTTTTCATTGCGTTGTAAATGGTAACACTGTGGCGCATCTTGTCAATAGAGCTTATTCACACGTCGGGATAGAGGTATTTTTGTACAAGCTGCCACTCTTTTTACGAGTCAATCTAAGGGGAGTTACATAATGTGCTGATTTTTGCTATCATTTTGCAATGAGCGGAAAAATCAATGGCAAACTGAATGATATATTTCTGAAGCCCTACAATTCAGTCGTAACAGAAGATCGTATTTATACCACTTGGGAAAAGAGCGGTTTTTTCAATCCAGACAAACTTCCGGAGCGTCATCAAAAAGGCAAGCCATTTTCTATAGTTTTGCCACCACCAAATGTAACTGGAACTCTTCATATGGGTTCAGCTTTGATGTTGGCCATAGAAGACATTATGGTTCGTTATGCGCGTATGACTGGCAAGAAAACTCTTTGGCTTCCTGGTACAGATCATGCTGCTATCGCCACTCAAGCAAAAGTTGAAAAAGAAATTCAAAAGAAAGAAGGGAAGTCACGTCACGATCTGGGTCGTGAAGAGCTTCTGAAGCGCATCGATACTTTTGCTCAAGAAAGCCATGACGCTATCGTCGTACAGATGCGCAAGATGGGTTGTTCTCTCGATTGGTCTCGTGAGGCGTTCACTTTGGATGAAAGGCGCAACTTAGCTGTGCGTACCGCATTTAAGAGAATGTTCGATGATGGTCTTATCTATCGCGGTTTTCGAGTGGTCAATTGGGATCCAAAGGGCCAGACAACTATTTCTGATGATGAGATCGTCTATGAGACACGCAAAACTAAGCTTTATACTTTCAAATATGCCAAAGATATACCGATTTCTATATCGACGACTCGTCCAGAAACAAAACTTGGTGATACCGCTATCGCTGTTCACCCTGAAGATCCTCGTTACGCCAAATATATCGGCAAAGAATTCAAAACTGTTTTTGCTGGTGAGCCGATAGCACTCAAAGTGATAGGCGACAATGCTGTTGAACGAGAATTTGGTACTGGCGCGCTTGGTGTGACTCCAGCTCATAGCGCCATAGACTGGGAAATGGGCCAGAAGAACAATTTACCTCTCAAACAAGTTATCAATGAATTTGGAAAAATGACTGCTGGTTTCGATGAAAGCGACAAACCGAAGAATGGTCAAGTTATAAAAGGTAAAAAGATAGCTGAGGCTCGCGAAGCTGTTGTAGAGTGGTTGCGATCTGAAGGTTTATTGGAAAAAGAAGAGGATATAGAACACAATATCGCTTTGGCTGAGCGAACCGGCGGCGTGGTTGAGCCATTACCTAAGTTACAATGGTTCGTGGCTGTGAACAAGAAGTTTAAGTTCAAAGCCTCAGAAAACAAGGACGCACAAATTCCCGGTATCAAAGATGGCCAGGAAGTCACACTTAAGGAACTCATGCATGTTGCTGTCGAATCTGCTCAAACCAAAATGATTCCAGATAGATTTGAGAGAGTTTACTTCAATTGGATAGATAATTTGCGTGATTGGTGTATTTCACGTCAGATCTGGTATGGTCACAGAATCCCTGTTTGGTACAAAGGTGAGGCTGGTTCTGGTATGCAAGAAGTTTATTGTGACATCAATCCACCCAAGGGTTTTGGTTGGACTCAAGATGAAGACACACTAGACACCTGGTTTTCTTCTGGCCTATGGACATTTTCTACTTTGGGTTGGCCAGACAAAAAAGAATTCGCGGCACAGCGTATGTATCATCCGACCACGGTTCTGGAGACCGGTTGGGATATTTTGTTCTTCTGGATTGCTCGCATGATTCTCATGACTACTTATCTTCTTGGTGAGGTTCCTTTCAAGACGGTTTATCTACATGGTTTGGTACGCGATGGTCAAGGACGCAAAATAAGTAAGTCTCTTGGTAACAACGTCGAACCCCTCGATATGATTACAAAGTTTGGCGCTGATGCTGTTCGTATGGCTCTTATCATCGGTGTTGGTCCGGGCAATGATAGCAAGGTTGGCGAAGACAAGATCAAGGCGTATAAACTTTTCGCTAACAAGCTCTGGAATATAACCAGGTTTGTGCTTTCTTCGACCGAAGGAGCTGAATATGATCCTAAATTTAATAAATACAACAAAGCGGATGTGGTTCTTCGAGATGAGTTTAGTGGAATTTTGAAAGATATTACGGGGGATATGGATAACTTCCGATATTATTTGGCTGGAGATAAGCTCTATCAATATGCTTGGCATCGTTTGGCCGATGTGATTTTGGAGGAAAGTAAGAGTATTTTGGGAGTAACCTTCGGAAAAGATGGCTCTGCACCCGTTATTGATAAGAACCCATCTGTTGACAAAATTTCGCGCCAACAATTCCTTCTGGATACTTTGGTAAAGCTAGTCTCGGCCTTACACCCATTCATGCCTTACATTACTGAGGAAATTTGGTCATATCTGCCAGTGGAAGACAAAGAAATGCTCATGATTACTGAATGGCCGAGTAATTAACCAGAGAAAAAAACGGATCAAATGTCTGGGGTTATATCCACAAGTGACCGTAGAGTCAGTGTATTCAAAGTGTGTTAAAATTACAGCTATGAATGCCAGTTCTAGTCATTTGTTTTGTATTATTGAAAAAACATTTATTATAATTTAATTATTAGTTATAAACCTCTCATGAAAAAACACCTCATTGTCACTGCACTCATAATTAGCGGCGTAGTAGGTACCGGAGCCATGTCAGCACTAGCCTGGACTGGTCCATTATCTGCTCCTCCTGCTTGTACACCAGGAAGCCCTGGCTGTGATGCACCACTCAATGTTGGCAGTTTTTGGCAATACAAACTAGGCAGTCTTTCTATAGGCAACAATACAGTCTTGAGTCCTCAACCAGGTCTCAATGTCACCGGTGGTGGTATGTTTGATACTTTGGGTGTTCTTGGACAGACATTTCTACTAGGTAAGGTCGGTATTGG
>CAIQCA010000033.1 GCA_903870235.1 uncultured bacterium | reverse complement strand
TTCCGTTTATGTGAAGTTCAAATTAAACGAGGGCGCAAAAGGTGGGACACAAGGTGCTAGTCAATCACCAAATTCGACATATTTAGTAGCTTGGACGACTACTCCATGGACTCTTCCAGGGAATGCTGCTTTGGCCGTGAATCCAGGTATTGATTATATGAAAGTTCGGTTGGTTGCCGACGAAAATACTCCAGTTGCTTCGGCTGGAGATGTGTATATTGTTGCCGAGTCACGCTATATAGCAGTTTTCAAAGATAAGCCACACGAGGTTCTCGGTAAAGTTAATGGTTCGGAATTGGTCGGGCTCTCCTATGAACCACTTTTTGATTATTATTTCAATGATAAGGATTTAAAAAACCGCGAAAATGGTTGGAAAGTTTATGCGGCTGATTTTGTCACTACCGAAGATGGTACTGGCATCGTACATATTGCCCCAGCCTTTGGGACAGATGATTACAATCTTTCCTTGAAATACGATTTGCCTTTTTTCCAACACGTGGCCGTTGATGGTACATTCAAAAAAGAGGTGACAGACTTCGCTGGGTTACATGTAAAGCCGAAGGATACGGATGAAGACAAGAATGCTCATCAGAAGACTGATGTCGAGGTTATAAAATGGTTGGCCCACAACGACAAGCTTTTCGATAAGGAAAAACTCATACACTCATATCCACACTGCTGGCGCTGCGAAACACCACTCATCAACTATGCAACTTCGTCGTGGTTCGTGAAGGTTACGGATATAAAAAATAAGCTTGTTTCTGTAAACAAAAAAATCGATTGGGTTCCTGAAGAAGTTGGTGAAGGCCGATTTGGTAATTGGCTAGAAGGAGCACGCGACTGGGCGATCTCACGTTCACGTTTTTGGGGTGCGCCGATACCGGTTTGGAGGGAAGTAGGTTCCAAGAAACTTCATGTGATCGGCTCTGTGGCTGATTTGAGGAAGTATTCAAAGGCCAAAAACACTTACTACGTGATGAGACATGGGCAATCTGAAAACAACGTCAAGGGCATATTAAATAGTGAGGTTAGTGCTGTCTATCATCTGACTCCAGAGGGGAAGAATCAGGCCATTGAGGCAGGGAAATCTCTGAAGGGTAAGAAGATTGATACAGTGGTTTCATCACCATTTTTGAGGACCAAGGAAACCGCTGAAGCTGTCATGCAACAAATCGGCTTATCGACAGCCACTCTCGTTGTTGATAAGAGACTTTGTGAAAGGAATATGGGTGAATGGGATGGAAAGAATTATCTAGATTACAAAAAGGCTTTTACTCCGGCCGAATCTTTCCTCGGTCTTCCCAAGGGCAGTGAGAGTCATATGGATATCAAAAAACGTGTTGGTGATTTTATCTATGATATGGAAAATCGCTACAATGGTAAAACCATCCTGGTAGTAACCCACGGTGACCCACTTATGATGTTGATCGCTTTGGCTTCTGGTTTTGATACCAAACAAGCTGTCGCCTTTGAAGAAAAACGATATATAAAAAATGCAGAGGTGTTTCCTTTGGATTTTGTCCCTTTGCCGCATAACACTGGATTTGATTTAGATTTGCATCGTCCGTTCATAGACGATATAGATTTGCGTACAGAAGATGGTAAAAAGCTTGAACGCGTGCCAGATGTTTTTGACTGCTGGTTTGAGTCTGGATCTATGCCATGGAGTTCGAACCATTATCCTTTTGAAAATCTGGATAAGTTTAATCCGCAAAACAGTCTCATTTATAGGATAATCAATAATTTGTGTGGATTTGATTTCTCCACTAAGTGTGCTTATCCAGCTGATTTTATCGCTGAAGGCCAAGATCAGACACGTGGATGGTTTTACAGCATGCTGGTTCTCGGCGTTGCTTTGTTTGGCACCTCTCCTTACAAAAAAGTTTTGGTCAATGGTCTTGTTCTTGCCGAGGATGGTGAGAAGATGTCTAAGTCCAAGAAGAATTTTCCTGATCCTATGGTACTTGTAGAGAAATACGGCGCCGATGCACTTCGATATTATCTCATGACTTCACCGGTCGTACGCGCACAAGATCTTTGTTTCAGTGAGAAGGGAGTCGATGAGGTGACCAAGAAGCTTATCAATAGACTATTGAATGTTGTGTCATTTTATGAAATGTATGCTGAAGTGAGAAGCGAGAAGTCTGATATGGAGGACCTTTCGGAGGTCGCGAAGGCGACCGAGAACGAGGAGCTGGCTAGCAAGCCAGACTCCGTGTCCGACAGATTAGACTTCTCGCTTCCCACTGTCCAGAACGTTCTCGATGAATGGATAATTGCTCGTTTGGACGAGACCATACTTCAAGTTACCGCTGGATTGGAGGCCGGCGAGCTTGATCGAGCCTCAAGGCCATTCCTAGACCTTATAGATGATCTCTCAACTTGGTATTTGCGTCGTTCACG
>CAIQCA010000032.1 GCA_903870235.1 uncultured bacterium | reverse complement strand
CCAATTCCTTTTATTCCAGGAATGTTATCTGACGGATCCCCTCTTAGCCCTTTATAGTCAGGAATAAGTTCTGGGCCAAAACCAAAACGGGTCTTAACACCCTCTTCGTTATAAATAACGGTGTCGTTGATTCCTTTTTTGAAAGTATAAACCCGGACATGGTCGCCACTAACCAACTGGAGTATGTCCATATCACCAGAAGCAATGATTATGTCGACCACTCCTGCAACCTGCTCCGAAATTGCCCCTAAAATATCGTCTGCTTCAAAGCCTTCCTTGTCATACATGGGAATATTCATGGCCTCAAAGACTTTGCGCGAGCTCTTCATCTGCGCAATCAGATCATCTTCGGTTTTCTTGCGACCAGCTTTATAAAGTTTGTACGCCTCGTGACGATATGTTGGCCCTGCCAAGTCATAACATGCCACAATATAATCCGGCTTCAAATCTTCGATTATTTTGATCAACATCGCCGACAAACCATAAAGGGCGCCTGTGGGCTCACCGCTTGATGTGGAAAAATCTGGCAAGGCGTGGTAAGCGCGGTGCAAAATCGCGTGAGCATCCAGCAAAACGAGACGTTTTGGTTTGCCTGCCTTCTTTTCGCCCTGAACTTTATCTTTTTTCATTGCTCACATTGTACCCTATTTCTTCGGTTTTTTTATAATCAATAAAAAATGGCCAGTCCCCGAATGAACGAGAACTGACCATTGGGTGAGTCGTTGGCACGTGCCGTCGACTCACCACTTGAACTTTGATCAACCATGATGACCGCCTTGGCCACCACTTTGACCGCTTCCACCACCTCGGTTACCGCCCTGGCCACGATTGTTGTCGCCGCCATATTGGCTACCGTTGTCGCGCCGATCGCCACCTTGGCCGTTGCCCCGATTGTCATAGTGGTAAATCGGTGTTTGACCAGGTTGACTGTGAACGGTGTTGCGACCGCTGTCACGATTGCCACCATTGTCGCGCTGATCATGCTGATCTCGTTGACCAGAACCTTGGCCGTCGCGCTGACCACGCTGATTGTTAACCCTGTCCTGTTGGTCACAATCCGCACAACCTGTGTTAGTGCGATACTCCGTGTGGGTGGTTGTATGGGTCGTCCGCCCATTCCGATCTCCTCGATCTTCGTCATGGCCTCTTCCAGAAGCCACCGGACGATTTCGCTCACCTTGTGGTGTTGAAGAAGAACTTCTCATTCCATCCACACCACGATGTTCGGTTGGTGCCGCAGACCCAGAACTTCGTGTCCCAGTTCGACTTCCAACATGATCAGAGGTTCGGTTATCTCGCTCGGCAGCGCGCTCAGCAACATGCCGCTCCGGTGGCCGCCGGCTGTTGTGATGCAACCATTGGTTCCCTTCACCACGTTCCACACATCGCCCTGTCTCATAGACATAGAACGATGGGCGTTCGCACGGCATCATCCTGTGATAATGGTGTTCCGGAGAATCCCATTCCCAATGGAACCAGACAAGGGTTTCAGGATGCCGGTAGTACCCATTTGAGTACTCGGTATAATAGACCGGCGCCGAATAGCTGTATCCACCACTGTATGAATAGCCAGTGCGCACAACTTCCGGTGCCGGGGGAGCCGCTTGCGCAAACTCCTTCGTCACAACCGTTGTTGTGGTAGTGGTGGTGCCATCATCTGAACGGACAACTTCTTTGTCCTCGGTAATCACCGGTTGTTCAGAAGACTCCACTGGGGCGGCGTTGGCCTGGTCAGACCGATTGTCCGGACCGTTATCAGCTTCGACCATGGTCTCACCACGGTCTTCGCGCCGCTCCTCGGCCGGCTCATCAGACGTTTCGAGCTTGCTTTGCGGCTTCGACGTTGTCGTCGTAGTCGTTGTGGTTTCGCGGACCGGCTTTTCACACTTGATGTCCGGGTTAATTGAACCCGAGAACGCCGCCCCGAATGCTTTGGTTGAACCACAAGAGCTCTTCTTTTCCGTCTCATAAACTGCACACCCGGTCAAAAACCAGGCGCCAACTGCCAACAACACTAACGATTTGATCCAGTTTTTCAATGGACCCTCCTTTGCCCTTGCGGGACTTGGTTTCTACACTTTTTTTCAGTTTCGACCGGTAAAACCATCTAAAATGGCATTACTGGAATTCCTTGCAATCATAACACCGATAGACCCAAAAGTCAATAGAAAAAAGATGGCTATAAATATACACAAAATCGTGTGGGCTGGCCGCCTAAAATACGTTATACTTATAACCAATGACAATAGTATTTGATGAGGATAAGCAAAATCGACGTGTAGGCGACCTTCTAAAAAAAGAGGAGGAGGATTTAGTCCAAGTTCTAGCTGGAAAATACAACGTAGAATATATTAACCTGGCTACAATTCCTGTGAGCACCGACGCTTTACGTTTGATAGACGAGCCAACCAGTCGTGCCAACCTTGTTGCGGGTTTTGCTTTGATAGACAAAAGGATTAAAGTCGCGGCTCGCAATCCAGCCGCTCAGAAAACTCTAGATGTGATTGAAAAATTAAAAAAAGATGGTTATGAACCAGAAATATATATTGTCTCAACACAAAGTCTAGAAAAGGCTTGGAAAAATTATAAAGACCTCTCCTTTGCCCTAGAAAGCAAAGCTGGCTCACTAGAAATTTCCGGTGATGAGATCTCCGCTATCATAGACAGTGCCAAAAGTCTTCCAACAGTCATCTCAATCTTGGAAAATACTGTGGCCGCAAAAAAAAGTTATAGGGTTTCTCGTATATTGGAAATAATTGTCGCCGGTGCTTTGGCATTGAACGCGTCCGACATTCACTTGGAACCAGAGGAGAGCTATGTTCGACTACGCTATCGTCTAGACGGTGTGCTTCAGGATGTCACCCGTTTCGATAATGAGACATACGCGTTGGTTCTTTCACGTATCAAACTTATCTCTGGAATGAAATTGAATATAAAGAAAGATGCTCAAGATGGTCGCTTCAGTATTCGTCTCAAGATCGGTGACATTGAGGTCCGTGTCTCTATTTTGCCTGGCGCTTATAACGAATCTATCGTCATGCGTCTTCTAAATCCGAAATCGATTAACGTGTCTTTGGAAGAACTTGGAATTCCTCCGAAGTTACTAAAGGTTTTGTTGGAAGAGATAAACCGCCCGGACGGAATGACTCTTACTACTGGTCCAACTGGTTCCGGTAAGACCACCACCCTCTACGCCTTCTTGAAAAAGGTTCATAACACTGACGTCAAGATTATTACTATAGAAGATCCTGTCGAATATCACCTGCCAGGAATCGTGCAGACACAGGTCAATGATAAAGGCTATACCTTCCTTGAAGGTCTGCGCGCTGCTGTTCGTCAAGACCCAGACATCATCATGGTCGGTGAAATCCGTGACAACGAAACCGCTGAAATAGCCATTAACTCGGCCCTTACTGGACACTTGGTGTTCTCTACCATCCACACCAACGACGCGGCTGGAACATTCCCTCGCTTGATCGAGCTTGGGGTAAATCCAAAAATAATTCCTTCTGCCCTGCGCGTCTCTATGGCACAACGTCTAGTCCGACGTCTTTGTCCAGCCTGCAGAAAAGAAGTTGTCTTCACCGAATCAACTGATCCCAAAATAGTTGCAAACCAAAAGCTTATCGAATCAACCGTCGCTCTTATAGAAGACAAAGAGCTTGTTCCTGCTGATCGTTCAAAAATGTGGCTACCTGTCGGTTGTGAGAAGTGCAACAAAACCGGATATAAAGGCCGTATGGGCATTTATGAAGCGATATTCATGACTAGAGAAATCGAAAATGCAGTTGTCATGAACGCTAGCGACAGAGAAATCTGGGAGGCCGCAAAAGGACAAGGTCAGCTGACAATGAAACAAGATGGAGTACTAAAAATTTTGTCTGGCATTACCTCGATCGAAGAGCTGGAAAGGGTTATCGCATTAGAAAATTAATTTTAAATAATAAATAATTATGCTTACAAACCAAAACTTAAATACCGCTGATGCTATCAGAAGGTTGCAACAGGAAGTACAAAAAGAAACTGCGGAGCTGGAAAAATTGAAACAGCAGCTTCGGGAGAAAGAGGATGAAGCAATAAAACTGAAGCTAGCTCCGGTTGATCAGCAGCGAGCAGTAGAAAAAAACAGAGGCGACCTTGCTGAGGGTGACAAGGATCTTACAAAAATGAGACAAGGAATAACTCAGCGCCAGGGAGATATCGAGGCCGAAAAAAGAAGGATGGCGGAAGAAGAGCGTGATCTTTTGAAGTTAAAGCAACAGATACCTGAGCAACAGCGCGAGGTAGAGAACCAAAAAAGAGTTCTTCTAGAGAAAGAACAGCATTTAATAATGTTAAAACAAGAAACTCCTAAACATTTGAAAGAAATCGAGGCAACAAAGCACGCTTTGGTTGAAACCGAAAAAGCTTTGACTGCACTCCGAATGGAGATCGATAAAAAAAGGTTAAGTGTAGCAAGAAAACACTCAGAAATTGAACAATTGCAAACTTCCTCCTCACAACAAAACCACCAATCCCATATTGTTGGTGGGAGATTTTAATAGAGTGAAGGTTACAAATTAAATTATCCCCTACTGTCAATTGCTTTTTGTATAGTCAAAACGGTAGGATGAGTCTAGAAAATAACTTCTGATACGGATAGCTCCAAGATTCAAGCGTGAGAATCTCTAAGCAATATCTCCTGACGTGATGTCAGAAGCGAGGCAGAGTCCCGAGGATAATTTCAGTAAATCTACGACAAGCGTAGCAACCAAAACGTCCTTAGCACTATGCCCAAACCTGGGAAGGCCATTGCTTAGAGGTTCGCAAGCTCGAGTTTTTGGCCCTTTTGGCCCTTCCTTTAGAACTGCCATGAGCTTAGCATAAATTAACATCCATGTCAAGTGAACCCCAAAAACAGAGCAGCAGGGCCACAGAAAAGCAATCTGCTCTTTCTGGCGATAAGGAGGCTGGTTTTCTCGATCAAACTCTTCGTCCAACTCGCTGGGATGACTATATTGGCCAGAAAAACACCAAGGAAAACCTGAGAATCCTTCTTTCGGCGGCCAAGGAACGCAATCATCCGCCAGAACACATACTTTTTTATGGTCCACCAGGACTTGGCAAAACCACTCTGGCTCATTTGATTGCAAAAGAAACTGGCGCACAAATAAAGATCACTTCCGGGCCAGCCATTTTGAAAGTTGGTGATTTGGCTTCTATCCTTACTAACTTATCGGCTGGTGATATCCTTTTTATAGATGAAATTCATCGTTTGAATAAAGCTATTGAAGAAGTCCTCTACCCCGCCATGGAATCTGGCACTTTGGATATTATTATCGGTAAAGGTCCGTCAGCCAGAACAATTCAACTTGAGTTGCCACCATTTACACTCATTGCCGCAACAACGCGCGTGGCTATGATCTCGTCTCCTTTGCGATCACGTTTTTCAGGAGGAGTTTTTAAGTTGGAATTCTATTCAAATGAAGAAATTGCCGAGATTGTGCGTCGTTCTTCCAAAATCCTTGGCATAAAAGCTGAACCAGAAGCCCTAAAAGAAATATCGATTCGATCAAGATTCACTCCCCGTACCGCAAATTACCATTTGAAACGTTGCCGCGACTTTGCACAGATACATAAAAAAGATTTAGACAAAGAGGTTGTCGAAAAAGCCTTGAATATGCTTGGAGTAGATGAAATCGGTCTAACCGGTGCTGATAGGGATATTTTGAAAACAATAATAAATAAGTTTGGTGGTGGCCCTGTTGGTCTAAACACTGTCGCCGCCGCTCTGTCAGAAGAAATGGCAACTATAGAAGAAGTTTATGAGCCATATTTGATACAACTTGGTTTGCTTGAACGTACGCCGCGTGGTCGCATCGCAACAGATAAAGCGTATGCACATATTGGTGTAAAAGGCGCAGCTAAATTGCTCTAACCTTTTCTTTTGTTTAATGTATAATGACCAATAATTACATATTAATAAAAATCCCATGTCCGGCCATAACAAATTCTCAAAAATAAAACACCTCAAAGCAAAGAACGATGCTCAAAAGAGTAAGGCTTTTGGTAAATACGTCAGACTTATAACCGTCGAGTCAAAAAAGGCTAAGGGCAATCTTTCTTCCCCCGGCTTGGCCGCGGCTATAGAAAAAGCCCGTAAGGAAAACATGCCGAACGACACAATCGATCGGGCCGTGAAGAAAGGTGCTACAGACAATAGTGCCGCCATGGAAATGCACCTTTATGAAGCTTACGGACCAGGTGGAATTGCAATACTTATAGAGGCCCTTACAGATAACAAAAACAAGGCCGCACAAGAGATAAAACACATTCTTGCCCTTCATGAAATAGAGCTTGCCTCACAAGGAAGTGCTTCTTGGGCATTTGCAAAGACTCATGAGGGTTGGGAACCAACCTCAACAATGCCAATCGAGGACGCCGATATAGAGAAATTGTCCCAAATCGTCGAAGAACTCGAGAACAACGACGAAGTCCAGGCTGTTTTTACTAACGCAGAATAATAGTGCCAACGTAATATTTAAAGTCGATCACAGTTTTAGACTAGGCTTGCTATAATTCAATTATGAAAATTTTAGGCATAGACCCTGGCTATGAAAGATTGGGCGTGGCGGTGATAGAAAAAAATACTGGTAAAACTGGTGGACAAAAAAACCGCGAGACCGTCATTTACTCCGACTGTTTTCGAACCTCAGCAAAAGATAGCATGCATAAACGCCTTGGCGAACTTGGTGCTGAAATCTCACGCCTCTTGGAAGATTTTGCTCCAGACGCCCTAGCCATAGAAACCCTGTTCATCTCCACAAACCAAAAAACTGGCATGCGCGTCGCAGAGGCTCGCGGAATTATCATGTATGAGGCAATAAAGAGAGGTATTCCAGTCTATGAATATAGCCCCATGCAAATAAAAACCGCCATAACCAGCGACGGTTCAAGCGACAAACAAAGAATGATAAAAATGATTGGATTGCTGGTTGAGATGCCGACCGCAAAGCAGGTTTCCAACCACACCACAAACAGCGCTAAACCAAAAATCCTGGACGATGAATACGACGCCATTGCTGTGGCGCTCACCCATTCTGCTATATATAGATAGTTTTACCTTCGCGTTGCATGCGCTTTGCGTAAGTGTACCCTTAAGTGTACGCCTTACTGCGTAAGGCTCCCTTCGCGTTGCATAAGTGTACGCCTTACTGCGTAAGGCTCCCTTCGCGTTGCATAAGTGTACGCCTTACTGCGTAAGGCTCCCTTATCCACAGGCCCTTTTCTTGCCAAAACAAAACCTGTTTGTTACAAATATGCACAAGATAGAAAATTAGAAATTATTTGCAAAAAACACATGCCAAAAACGCATAAAGCAAAAAAAACAACAGCGCGTGCTACAAAAAATATTACTGAGGAGGTCGAGCCAATAAAAATCGCTGCGCTTGCTGTCGACCCAATCGAAGGAGACGCCGCTGTCGTAGAGGAAACCCCTGAAGAGCTAGAAGTTGCCGAGGATGAACTAGGGGAGGACGAGGAAGACTCCCTGTTAGAGACTTGGGACGAGTAAACGAGACGTATAAATATCATTGGTGCTATAATATTCCGGTATGAAACATAAGCACCACCGCTCGCCAAAGCGACATATTAAATCCTTGGTTTTGCTTATATTGTCGGGCTTGTTCGTTTTGGTTGGTCTGGGAGTATTGTGGGTGGCGACACTGCCTATACCAGACTTAAACTCTTTTGAGAACAGACAGCTGGTCGAGTCAACAAAGATTTTTGATCGAACAGGCAACACTCTTCTTTATGATACTGGCTCAAACATCAAACGTACCACCATTCCTTTGGCGGACATCTCTCCGTATATACAACAAGCAACAATTGCTATAGAGGATTCAAACTTTTATCACAATTCTGGTATTGAACCCCTTTCTATAATGAGGGCAATTTTGGCAAACATTGTTTCTGGTGGTTACGACCAAGGCGCCTCCACTATTACTCAACAGGTAATAAAGAACTCCTTATTGACTCAAGACAAGACTATAACCAGAAAAATCAAGGAGTGGGTCTTGGCTATCAAGCTCACACAAGTGATGAGTAAAGACCAAATCTTGCAAGCATATTTCAATGAAACCTCTTACGGAGGCACGACTTACGGAATAGAAGAGGCGGCTCAAAGGTTTTTTGGTAAACCAGCCAAAACAGTAACAATTGGTGAGGCTGCTTATTTGGCAGCTATCCCGCAGGCGCCTAGCTATTATTCGCCTTACGGACCACATAAAGATGCTTTAGATACTCGACAAAAACTGGTTTTAGCCAGGATGAAAACATTGGGGATGCTTTCTGACACAGAATATCAAAAGGCCCTCAAAGAAAAAGTGGTCTTCTCTGCTGGTGGTACTGGAAACATCCGTGCTCCTCATTTTGTAATGTACGTCAAAGATTATTTGGTTCAAAAGTATGGCGAGGATATGGTTGCCAATAATGGTTTAAGGGTAATAACGACCCTTGATTATGATATGCAAAAAAAAGCTGAGGATGTAGTAACCAAATTTGGCCCTTCTATCTCCACAAATTATAATGCTAGCAACACTGCCATAGTGGCCATTGACCCCAAAACTGGTGACATTTTAACCATGGTTGGTTCCAAGGATTACTTTGATAATAGTATTGATGGAAACTACAACATCGCTTTAGCCAAACGTCAGCCTGGTTCAACTTTCAAACCATTCGTTTACGCAACTCTTTTTGAGAAGGGTTACACCCCAGAGACAGTCTTGTTTGATGCAAAAACAGAGTTTTCTACACAATGTACGGTTGATGGTAAGCCCAAAGACCAGCCAACTGTCTCTGTCGATGGAAGCGCCACCTCTACCGACCCTTGTTATATGCCAGGTGAATACGACAATATTTTTGAGGGACCACTAACCATTCGCCAAGCACTGGCCCAGTCTCGCAATATACCCGCGGTAAAGGCCCTCTACTTGGCTGGTATTGGGAATTCTCTACAGACAGCCCAGGAAATGGGTATAACAACGCTAAGCGACCCAAACAGATATGGTTTGACCCTGGTCCTTGGAGGAGGAGAGGTTTCTTTGCTTGATATGACCAGTGCCTATGGTGTTTTTGCCAACGATGGTGTACGAAACCCCTATCGCTCCATCTTGGAAGTTGACGACAGTAAAGGAAATGTTCTAGAGAAAGCTAGTCTTAACCCGTCACAAGTTGTACCCGCGGAGGCTGTTCGTCAAATATCTAGTATACTTTCTGATACAAACGTTCGAATGGCTAGCTTGAAGCCAATCGGCGAGAGTGTGGGGCGTCCCGTAGCAATAAAAACAGGTACCACGAACGACTACCGTGATGTTTGGACGCTTGGTTACACTCCAGACCTAGTTGTTGGTGCCTGGGCTGGTAACAACGACGCTTCCCCTATGCAACACAACGTTGCTGGTTTGATAATATCGCCACTTTGGGGAGCATTCATGTCCCAGGTTGCAAAGAATTTTCCTCCAAGCAATTTTGTAGCCCCACCACCACCATACACAGAGGGTAAACCTGTTTTACATGGTATTTGGCAGGGTGGTAGTTCTTATTGGGTAGACTCAATATCAGGAAAGTTGGCAACTGTGTACACTCCACCAGAAACCAGGAGAGAGGTGGTTTTCAACAATGTTCACAGCATCCTTTATTGGTTGAGCAAAAACGACCCCCGCGGCCCAGCGCCAACAGACCCGGCCCAAGACTCACAGTTTTCATATTGGGAATACGGTGTTCGTAATTGGATCAATGATTACAAAAAGCTTCACCCAGACTTCCAAGAAACAACTACTCAACCTGCCCCAACAATGACCGACGATGTACACACACCAGAAAAGTCACCCCGCGTGAATATTATTTCCCCAACAAATGCGTCGTTGATCGATGCTCAAGCTTCCTTACTAATAAAACTCCAAGTGTCTAGCACTTACCCTGTACAAAAAACTGATGTTTACTTGAATAACAAATACGTTCTAACTTCTTCTATTGATCCGTTAAACATCTCCTTTGTCCCAGCTGATGTTGGTGGTTTGCAGGACAATAACACCTTATCTGTAGTGGTCTATGATTCTGTTTATAACAAAGGCCAAGCATCCACAACGTTCCTTGTAGCGCAGCCTTAGTTGATGTCTTTAATGTTGGCGCCTTCTTTAGTAACTTTTATCTCCTGTAAAATTTGATTTTTCTTTAAAAAGATCTCGGATTTCGCCGCTGAGGACACATTTTTTAGGAAAATCTTGGATGATTTCACGACAATTGACTCAGGTAGTAGTTCAGCACCTGTGTTTTTTTTGATTGTATTTATTATAAGAGTGCGCAGACTAGCATCCTGCCCTTGGATAATTCGTATTTTTTCTAAAAGATTGCTTATGTTGAACATTTTTAGAGGCGAGAGCCGCCACACCTACTGCTTACCTATTCATAGGCATCACAATATACATGAAAGTCTGGTCTCCAGACACAGGACGAATTACCATTGGCCTGTTGATGCCACTGAGTTGTAGTGAGATACTGTCCGCCTCTATGGACTGGAAACAATCAGAAACATATTTATAGTTAAAGTTTACTTCTATATGTTCGCCGGAGAGGGCGGCGGAAACTAGTGTTTTGTTTTCACCAACATCGCTGTTTTTTGTTTGTATTTCAAATTTTTTACTCTTAGGATCTATAACTAGTTTTATTTGATTAAACTTATCAGAGAAAACATTGGAGATCTTTAACGCGTTAATAAAATCTTGTTTAAGTACCACCACCTCTGTTATAAAACCTTTAGGGATGATCTGGTGGTAATCAGGAAAAACCCCATCTATAACCCTTGAAACTAAATAAGTTTCGTTTTCTTTGAAAGAAATCAGGTTCTTGCTGGTTGTCACCTTGATTGACCCATTAATTGTCTCCAAAAACCTTATTATATCTGCAATATTCTTGAAAGGTATCAGTATTTCCCCAACTTTAGCAGATGCTGGCGCTTTGACCTTCTTTTCAGCCAAACGAAATGAGTCTGTGGCCGCGAAGGTCACATATTCACCATTTCTATAGATGTAAATACTCGAAAGTTCTGGTTTTATACTAGAAACTGAGGCGCTGTACCACACAGACTTTAGTCCTTTTATTAAAATGTCGGCTGACAAATCAAATTCTTGCCCCCCTGTGACTTGAGGTATTGTTGGAAAATCGTCGGTTGGAACAGTTTTTATAACCCCACTAGATTGTGGTGTTGTGATTTTAATGTTTCCACCCTCTATTTCCATTGAGATTATGTGGTTTTGGTCTGGAAGCTGAGAAACAAAAGAACTTAGTGTATGTGCTGGTATCGCGACAGAGCCTGATTCGTTGGACTTAACCGGTATAGACATTTCAATACCAACATCAAGGTTAGTGGCCTTAAAAACAGCTGAGTTTTTGGTAACCTCAATCAAAACACAAGACAAAACCGGTAAGGTAGTGTGCTTTCCGGCAATACGATCAACTTTTTGTATGATCTCTTTTAGTTTTTGTGTTTGTAACTCGATTTTCATTGTATTAATAGTTTTTATTTAGTTAAAGTTAGTCGCTATTAAGGTTGTGTTTATGTGAATAAGTTTTTTAAAGGCTTAACCTATGTCTTTTTTGGTTTTTCTCATCTTACAACAAGTGATTCTTTGTGGAATTACTTTTTATGTTTATTTTATTCCCACCTTATACCTTACTAATTCACAAACTTCTCCCCAAACTTATTCACATATGAACCACACCACACAAAACCGACACAACTAAATCATCGAACGCAACTGAGCAACTTCTTGGGACATTACCGAGTCCTTTTTCAACTCCTCCTTGACCTTCTCGTAGGAGTGAATCACTGTAGTATGATCTCTTCCTCCCAGCTTTTCCCCAATCGACGGAAAAGAAATCCCAAAATCTTCACGAAGAAGGTACATAATCATTTGTCGTGGTCTAACAACCTCTTTGCGGCGTGTTTTATCGAAGATGCTCTGCTCATCTATATTATAGAAGTCAGAAACCACCTTAACCACATCTTTAACCGAGACCATTTTCTTTGGTTTGGTGTTGTTTTTGAGAATATTTTTAATCTCATTTAGGTTTAACTCGCGATTTTTCAGTTGAGCTTGGCAAGCGATGATGTTTACCACCCCCTCGATTTCGCGGATGTTGTCGCCTATAGAAGACGCCACAACCTCTACAACCTCTTCAGGCATAGTTATGTTCTGGGAAGCACATTTGGCCCTAACTATAGCCATTCTAGACTCATGGTCGAGCTCTTGGAGGTCTACAACCATGCCCGTATTAAACCTGCTACGAAGACGCTCTTCTAAGCCGGGAATAACGTTTGGGTGTCTGTCTGAGGAGAAAACAAGCTGTCTACCGGTATCTTTGAAGGTATTGAAGAAGTGAAATAGCTCCTCCTGGAACTTTTCTTTACCAGAGAAGAATTGAACGTCGTCCATAATTACAACATCATACCTACGATACTTCTCTTTGAATTGGTTAGCCTTGTTTTCTTGGAGAGCTGCAAAAAATTCAGTACAGAAGCGTTCTGAAGTGAGATAAAAAACTTTCTTGTCCGGCATGTCTTTCTTTATTCTGTTCCCTACGGCTTGTATAAGGTGGGTTTTACCACGACCAGGATCACCATATATAAATAAGGGGTTATAAGTCTGTCCCGGAGACTTTATTATTG
>CAIQCA010000031.1 GCA_903870235.1 uncultured bacterium | reverse complement strand
GCATTACCTAGTTGTTTGGCTGGATTGATGGCTACTATGACTATACCGGCTAATATAGCTATGATGGCTACGACCAATAGTATCTCTAGTAGTGTAAAACCCTTGCGCGTAGAGGAGGATGAGAGGGGGGTGGAGGCTTTAGATGTGCTTTTACGAAACATGATGGAGATATTATATCAGTTTATATGTGGAGAGAGTATGGGGTGTGTAGATAAGCACAGAAGGAAGTGGTAACAGATTTTGTGAGCTTACAGAGTCTGGAATGGAACATAGTTGAAGCCACGATTCTTAGATGGAAAGAGGTGTTTCAGCTAGCTTCTATGCCCATATAACGTTCACATGTCTATGACAACAGCTTGGTGTCTCACGGCCCAAAAGAACAACTCACAGCAATTTTGTTCAGCTTGTAAAGTACTTATATCTTTGGAGTTCAAAACGACTTCACTGACAATTTTTTCAAGCGTTGTAGAACCATCGAAACGAAGCCAAAGGTCATAATACGTCTCAATTTTAGAACTTAAGACGGCTTGCTTGGCATCCTCTTTACTAAATTTAGGAACATCAAATAGTGGTATTGGCGTAAGCTTTTTGAAGTCATTCCACGGAGCAGATACTCGAATCGGGACTAGAAGATTCTGTGCAATGAGGTCGTTAATAATCTTCTGGATATCAGTGTCAGTGACTGAAAGCGCTGCAGCCGCTTTGGAAACAAAATCTTTCATCAATAAGTTTCGACATTCATACCAAACGAAGAGCTGACGAGTGTCTAAACGATACAGCTTTCCACTACAGCGAATAATGTATTCGGAATTATCACCCCGAGCCGCACCCTTGGGAATGCCGACTGGCAGCAAAACACAATCTTCATCGCCTCTTGGTAAAAGACTACTTGAAACTTTTTTAGAATTTTTCATATGCCAATAGTATACCACCAAAGTTCACAACGTTCACGATGTTCAAATTTGTGACTCTACGGGGAGTAGAAGCTTAAATCTTCGGTACAGTCTTCGCGTCGTACTCATTCTCGCTACGCTCGAATTGCGTGCGACATGTTCAGACTTTTCGCCTCCCCGACGCTCGCACGCAGGTGCTCGCTTAGAGTCACAAAATCTGTCACTCGCTTTGCTCGTTCCAAATTTTGTGACCAACAACAGTACATACCTCGAACTTGGGACCGAATTCTAGAGAAGTTGTCGGCATTAAATAGCGATGGCTTGTTGCCTGATTTAAGTCTCCTGGCTGGGTTGAAGCATCGTGGTGATGCAGGCGATCCTAAAATGGAGGATCGTGATGATGGTAACGCGGTGGTGGAACAAGAGTAGACGGTAGAAGTTGTCAGATTGGTAATGACGCAAAACCACCCAATAAAGGTGGTTTGTGCGGTCACGGACTTTCACCGAAACGATGAATTGTTTTATACTCACCGCTTCCTCCCGCTTTCCCTGCGGTTGAATGATTGGCGGTGCGAGCTTTTGGAATATTGCATCGGGCGGAATCCTTTCCTTTGCTCATCCTTCTTTAAGCCAGGTAACAGTTCGATGAAATTGCTGGCCGAGGCACAGTGCTGGGAAATACACGAGTGCCTTGTGCAGATATTATACACTATGCTAAACTGGTAGTGTAGTGCAAACTACCCTCGCCTGCAAGGAGAAGCAGGATTGTATTCACTCCTCCGCCCGCAAGGGCGGAGTGTTGTTTTTATAGATAATGTTCTTTTTATACACCAGGCTCGTATTGTAAGAACGCCGCCAATGTTTCAGCTGGTATGAATTTGTGAGCTACTTCGTCAAGTTCTCTACTCATCCTGTTTCGAGTACATACAATCATGATATTCTTACCGAGTGCCTTAAGATGCTTTAGTAAATGACTAAAATCGCTATCTCCCGAAAATAGCAGGATGGTGTCGTAATCATTTGCCTTGTTAAGCATATCCATTGTCATTTCGACATCGAAATTACATTTCGGAAACTTTCCAACAAACTTACCATCAGTATCATAATGCGGCACCATCTTGATCTCCTTGGTCTTAACTTTGAATCCATGCTTACGAGCTTTATCAATCCGAAATATTGATCGGCGATATTTCAAGTCATCATTAGTTTTCTCACTTTCTGGAAAGTAGCCGTAGTAAAAGAATCTGCCGATAGCATTTACCCAATCACAAATATCTGCAATTTTGGCTATATCTATTTCAACAGTTATTCGACGCTTGTTTTCCTCCGGCCAAATATCTTCGGCCCATGGCCTGACATTTCCAAAATCGACAAACACAAAGATGCGACCATAAGACTTTGGATCGAAAAGAAAGTATTGAGCTTTGAATTCTTCCAGATTCACGGACATATTCTATCATGAGAGCAGATATCGTAAAGAGATACCCAACATCCTCATAACTAGATCACGCTTAGCCCTTCCAATTTATGAATAATCCTGTGACCTGTTCTCGAAGACCGGTATCCAGCTGCTTTAGCCACTGCTCTCACTGATGGTGAACTTCCCCGTGCATATTCTTTCTGGATGAATGCGAGCGCTCGTTTTTCAGCGTCTGGAAGAGACCTCGCGGTGGACTGGATTTTTATACGAGACATGAGCTCAATAAATCTTTCATAGAAATCTTCACCCTCAGTGGTGTTAAAGTATTCAGCGAGATTCTCAATGATCTTGTCCCACACTTGTTTCTCTGCCTCTGATAAATCATGCCCCAAACTACCTTTTTGATATTCGTGTTTCATCGAACCAGCCTGTCACAGATATTTATGAAGCACCATATAGTGTTTACCTGTTTACCAGTTTTCCCTGTCACCGCAGGGGTCACTGTTTACCTCATTTCTCGAACCCTTAAATTGTGGCTCAACTGAGCGTTTATTTTGATAAAAATACACACAAAATAATCCTGTTGTGAGCTTACAGAGTCTGGGATGGAACATGGTGGAGACTACTTTACTGAGGTGGAAGGAAGTATTTCAACTAGCTTCTATGCTCACATAAGGTTCACGACGTTCACATATGCAAAAAAGTGTTCTCTCCATAGAGAGATACACTACACTAATCCAACCCGAAAACTAATTAGAATATCTGATTATCACAATCCCAGAGCCCCCTATACCACCACCGCTAGACCATCCATTAGAACCTCCACCTCCTCCACCCGTATTTGCATCTCCTGGTTTTCCTGGAGGAGAATAACCATCTCCACCTCTTCCCCCACCACCTGCTCCTCCCGGTCTTCCATCCGTTTGCCAACCTCCCCCTCCCCCTCCGCCTCCCCAGTACTGTGACATGTATAAACTTCCATCTTCACCTGGCGTATTAACTCCCCCTCCATTCGAACCATATCCTCCACTTCCTCCACCGTTTATTCCAGTGCCAGGAATTCCTCTCCACCCAGGATTTCCAGAATTTCCAGCACCGGGTTGTCCTCCACCAGCCGAATAAATATCCCCAATACTCGATGTTCCTCCATCTGAACCTGCTCCTCCATAACCAACACCTCCCGCCCCTCCTTGGCCGACCGTTATAGCGTAATCTCCAGCCGTCATTTGTACTGAGGAATTATAATAAATTTGACCTCCTGCTCCTCCACCCGCTCTCTCGCTACCACCACCACCGCCGCCTCCTACTAATAGAACTTCTACATTTGCACTGCCACTAATTATATTGAAATCTCCATCTGAGGTAAATGTGTGGATTTTGTATCCACCAGCATATGTAATTACTCCGCCCGTTGCTTCAAAACCTCCTCCACCCCCACCACCTCCTCCTCCAGAGTAACCACCAGTAGCGGCAGGTGGGATGTAACTAGTCGGTAGTTTACCGACAAAGGCAACGATGGGGGTAGTAGATGAATAGCCGGGTTGTGAGGTGAAGCCGATTTCTGTATCGGGTGCTTCTACATATATATTGGAACCTGATCTAACTATGGAGTAGCCAGCTGTAGTAGAAGCTTGGGGGTCTCTAGGTATAGCATTGACGTAGGTAGGGACTAGAGCTGACAGGTCTATAGTGTCTGTACAGGTGATTGTGCCTGGTGTATTACCTCCTGTGTCACATATAGGGGTAAGAGTGGTAGTGATAGACGATGGGAAGACTCCATGGTCTATGACGTATTGGTTAGCTGCCTTGTATATAGTGTTTATGTCACTTTTTCTCTGTGCATCTCTGGCATTACCTAGTTGTTTGGCTGGATTGATGGCTACTATGACTATACCGGCTAATATGGCTATGATGGCTACGACGAGGAGGATTTCGAGGAGGGTGAAGGCACGGTTGGAGGAGGAGGATGAGAAGGGGGTGAGGCCGTACTTCAAGACGCTATGTTTACTCTTTGTACGAAAATATACTGGTGGCTTATTTAGTAAAGACATCTGTTTATATATGTGTTAGAGGTTGTAATACGGCTAAGTATAGCATTCCCTACTAGAGAGAGGAAATAAAGGTGGGTGGGGATAATAAAAGAAAAAAATTGAGCCAATATCTTGGCTCAATTTTTAAGTGAATAAACCGATTAATAATTCTTCAATTTAGCGGCCTGATCATGCTGACGGATACGCTCGTGCGCCTTGGCTTCAATCTGACGGATGCGCTCGCGAGTAACACCAAATTCACGACCTACTTCCTCAAGAGTATGAGTAATGCCATCATTTAGGCCATGTCTCATCTCTAGAATTTTACGTTCCTTTTCGGAAAGATCATTCAAGATGGAATTCACTTGATCGCGTAGGATGCGGCGTGAGGATTCCTGATCTGGTGACAAGATCTTGTCATCAGCAATGAAATCCTGAAGAGTAGACTTACCATCATCACTATCATCTCCAACTGGGGTCTCTAGAGAAAGAACATCTTGTTCGATCTTCTCGATCTGATAGATTTTTTCTACTTCTAGACCCATTTCAATAGCTATCTCATCTGGTAATGGTTCGCGACCAAGATCCTGAGACAAACGCCTGACAACTTGTTTATATTTGGCAATGGTCTCAACCATGTGCACTGGTACACGAATAGTTCGCGACTGGTCAGCTAGAGCACGAGTGATGGCCTGACGGATCCACCAAGTAGCGTATGTGGAAAACTTATAACCTTTGGTCCAATCGAACTTATCAACTGCTCGGAAAAGACCGAGATTCCCCTCCTGAATAAGATCCAACAAGGTCAAATCTGGGCTTCGTCCAACATACTTTTTAGCAATAGAAACAACTAGTCGTAGGTTAGCTTTTGCCAAGAGATTCTTAGCTTCCTTATCTTCATTTTGAATGCGCTTAGCGAGCTCCTTTTCCATAGCGGCATTAATGAGAGGATATTGACCAATCTCACGCAGATACATCTGGATCGAATCATAAGCAGAATCAGCACCACGTCCGATATGCGGCTGATGTTTCTTGTCTTTCAACTCTTCAACTTCGAGAAGTCCTCCACCTTCAAGCACGTCAACGTTAGCAGATGTGAACTTCGCATAGAGCTCATCGAGGAACATGATGTCATTTTCAATCTGAGGAAACTCCTTCAAAATCTCATCATAAGTCACGAAACCGCGACTGCGACCTTTCTCGATAAGTTTATTTGCTCGCTGTTCAAAATTCTGTTTAGAACTTTTTGCTGTATTGGAACCACCTTTGGTCTTTCCGACAATATCACGTCTACCAGACTTAGCGGACTTGCCAGATTTACCTGTCTTCTTGGCCGTTTTCTTAACCTTCTTGGACTTGACGCGAATATTCTTACGGGCTTTCTTGACCGTCTTTTTTGTTTTGCTCATATTTTGAGACTAAAAATTATTAAAATAAGATAAAATTAGACGAACAGGGATCACTAACTTAGGTATCTCGAGTTAATATATGCCATTCATAACCATCTATGGGCTATGGGCAATTAACACAATAGACAAGATTGTACGAGAAAACTGGCTACAATGCAAGGGAGCAGTTTATCCACCTCTTAATAAACCTATATACTTTCGAGCGCCTTAGGTCCTTTTCTTCAAAATCTCTGCCTTCCTCATAGACAATACCTGGCACTTCTTAGCACATTCTTGGGCTAAAATATGATTGCCAGCCTTCTCAGCGGAGCGCAACTCTTGCATAGCCTGGAATAGATCCACATTGATAACGTCTTCCTCGAAGTTCACGAGGAGCTCTTTCATGTGACGATTCCAATTACTCTCATCTGTACCAAAATATTCTTCGGCCTCAAACATCAAATCATTCTTGATAGACTCCGCGTGAGCAGATTTCTCTTCATATAAGTCTCCAGCAATAGTTTTTAACTGTTTACGATATTCAGCAGCTGGTTCAACCAGGTGTGGTGAGTCATTGGAAACTTTTTCCATAATGTAAATAATGCCAAAGAGTTGGCGTTCTGCCAGATCCATGCGATGCATGGAACCATCATTAAAATTTGTACTGGCTTTACCTGAAGAAACTGTGCTCTGAGCGGCCGAGCTTAGAGAAGTCGGCCTGGCAGCTTCTTTCTCCTTTTGTTTCTTGATAACCATCTTCAAATCCTGCCAAATAGCATCTGTTGGTATAGAAGCTTTATCTCCAATCAAACCTACGAAATACGACTGATCACTGGCACTCTCTATACGCGCCAAAAGTGGCAAAACACGTTCGAGAATAGCGTGCGGAAGTTTACGAGCGTTGGCATTCCCGGTCTTACCAACCATCTCTGCTCCACCAAAATCTTGTATGACATTGCCAAGTTCGAACTCCACAACCGGCTTAGCATTACGCAAAACAGTTTTCCATTTTTCAATGTCTTCTTTCACCAAATCTGCAGGGTCTTTTCCACCGACGATGTCAGCAATCTTCACATCCATCCCAAGAGAAAGAGCTATCCCGGAGGCACGCAAAGCAGCTTTACGACCAGCTGAATCCGAATCAAAAGCTATTATCACATTTGGTGACAAACGACGTACAAGGCCAAGGTTACTGACAACTCCCTGCTCATTTATCGCCTCATCCCCCAGAGCCGTGCCAGAGGCCGCCACAGTGTTCTTTATACCAGCCTGGTGAGACATGATCAGATCCATTTGACCTTCGACAAATATAGAATAGCCCATGCGACGAATTTCGCTCTTTGCTTTATCCAAACCATAGAGAACCATAGATTTATCATAGAGCGGGCTGTCTGGACTATTCAAATATTTCGCCGACTTACCATCGTCTTTCAAGATACGTCCGGTGAAAGCGATCACTCGACCACTAGAGTCAGTGATCGGAAACATGACACGACCACGAAAACGATCATAATAATGTGAAGACGCAGAAATGGCTGCCGTCTTGGAGTCCACTATTTCCGCGTCCTCTTCCTTAGCCTTAACTAGCCCAACTTTTTCCATCATTGCGTCACTCCAGCCTTTTCCTTTCAAATATGTTGCTAGATTCCTCCAACCCTCTGGAGCCCAACCAATACGAAAATCTTTTCGACTAGTGTCAGTAATTCCGCGGCTTTTCATATAATCCTGTACTTCTTTTGATTTCTTAAATTGTTCTTCAAAATATACGGTTGCTAGCTCCATCAATTGAAATTGGCGATCCCGTTCACTATCGGCTTTCTGATCATATACAAGCGGCACACCGGCACGCTCTGCCAATATTTTTAATGCACCACGAAAATCCAACCCTTCAAACTGTTCCACGAAAGAAAAAATATCTCCTTTGGCGCCGCAACCGAAACAATAATAACCGCCACGATCTGGTGACACAAAAAAAGATGGCGACTTTTCATTATGAAAAGGACACTTGGCTTTGTAGGATTTACCAGCCTTGTCCAACTTCACATAAGAACCAACCACCACATCCACGGGTAGTCGCTCTTTTATCTGTTCTACAGTAGTGCGGTTCATGGGGCTATTATAGCCCAAATTGGTTCAATACCAGAACTTTACTAACGATCTTCGTCTGCCTTGTCGAGCTATTGCTATAATAATATTTATGTGTTATTGTTGTGCCAGGAGGAAAATATGCAAGATCCAAAAGTACCCGAACAAAAGCCGGTTCCTACGGAGACAAAACCGAAGGCACCTGTCGGTGAATCAGACAGTGTCCTGGCCGCCAAGATTGCCAGTGAATCCAGGGGATTGTTCCCACGTTCACTCAGAAATACCAGCCACCGGACGCCAGGAGTCCCTCATGCGCCGACAAAGCCATTCTCGTCCATGGGAGATTAACGGTTTTACCCGATTCATAAAGCGCTGTTCCGATCACTCGGAATGGCGTTTTTTTATTTATACAAACTATTTTGAGGCCACGGTGGGAATCGAACCCACGCATAGCAGTTTTGCAGACTGCCGACTTACCACTTGTCTACGTGGCCATAAAATACGCCCTATACCCCGCTCATCCTCTAACGTTTGGCGATGGCTTGATTCTATCTATTTTTGAGCCTTTAGTCCACCCAAAAACCACATACCGAAATACACCCCAAAAACAGATCACTGGTTCAACATATTTTGATCACGTGTTTCAATAAGTTTTTTTACATTTTGGGCGCGCTCAATAGGAGTTAGTGAATCTGTCGAAGTAGCCTCGCCTGGAATCGATACAGTTGAATTTTTACCGTAACCCAATCTTTCAAATTGTATAACTGCTAAAATCGCAATTATCGCAACTGCTATTAAAATCATTAACAAACCAATATACCCGCGATTGAATTTTAAATATTGAGAGTTTTGCACAAAAATCAATTGCAATCATTTTAGCATAAACGCAAATATAGTATATACTATTACCAACCCAATGAATCCTAAAGCAAAGTTAATATGTGGTCTGATCATAACCCTTATATTAATTGGATGCGTATTTTACTTCCAAACTCAAATAAGAGAATTCGGCCAACCAATCATTCAACCGATAGTAGAGTACGCCACAAACGTGGTATCCCCTCCTGGACCTTGTTCACAACCAATATTATATTCTCTTGACTCTTTTGATAATCGCTTTGGTATAAG
>CAIQCA010000030.1 GCA_903870235.1 uncultured bacterium | reverse complement strand
TCTTCCCGCTGTAGCTAGTGAGATGTATTTCCCAGAAAACTTTGGTAGAACCGCTGGTTCGATATTTACTGTCGAACAATAACGTGTACAACTATTTGTGAAGTTTTTCCGTCCAAGCTAACGGCTTTGATAGTGTAATCCTTGGCCTTGTCTGGAGTAAATTGAATTTTATCGCCCGTTCCTAACAACTCTCCATCTACATACCAGGAAACATTTTCTGATGACACAAGTGGGATGCTGGTCGTGTCTTCTTTCAAGAAGGTATCATCTTGTTGTGGAGATACGATAAGTGCATCATCTGGTAGAAGATTGCGGTGTTGTGTGACCACGTCTCCCTTCAGTCCAAAATCGATGCTGTTGTTTATGGGGAAGTCTTGAACAAGAGAAAAATCAAGAGGAGTTTGCTTGTTGTAGCTAGAATTCATTAGCAGTTCCATCGTATCGTGCCAGATATCACCAGCCCCAGTCTGACCAGTGACATGTTTGAGTGGGGTATTATCCGGGCTACCGAACCAAACAACAACTAGAAAGTCTGGTGTATATCCTACAGTCCAGCTGTCGTGGTAATCCTGAGAGGTTCCGGTCTTTACTGCGTAGTTTGATTGTGACAGGTTCAAGCTGCTGGCCAGACCGAACTGTTGTACCCCTGTAAGGCGATCATTCAGAACTTTTGAGACCAACTCTGCCAACTCCGGTTCGGCGATCTTTCTTTCACTGATTAGTTTGGACATTGGTGTAGCGATCATTTGCGTGGTTGTACCACTTAAGAATAGTCGAAGCGGTTTCAGGACGCCTTTTTCTGGAAATAGGCTTAGATAGTGGGCAAGAGTCAGAGAATCCATTTCCAATGCTCCAAGAGCGATACCGTACTCATACGAATCTATATTCTTCAGTGGTGTGAACACCAATTTTTGCTGCAAAAAGTCATAGAAATTATTTAGTCCGATATATTGGAGGGTTTTTACTGTCGGTACATTTAGACTATTGGAAAGGGCGGTATGCAGAGTAATCCAACCTTGATAAGTTCCATCATAATTTTTGGGATACAAAGGAAAGCCGCTACCTATTGGGAATTTGTATTCTCTATCATCGACCAGAGTGTATGGTCGTAAGCCTTTTTCGAATCCTTCTAGATATATAAACGGTTTCATGGTTGAGCCAACCGGTCGTGGCTGGATAGCCATGTTTATCTGTTGGCCAGCCGCATAGCTATTTACATCTGGTGTACCGACAATAGAGATGAGCTCGTTCTCTGGAAGTTTAATCACTACCACTGCGCCACTTCTGGCACCAGCATCCCAGCCCTTTTTTACAGCACGATCGAGGATACTTCGTATGTGATCTGTCAGATCAGCGTCCAGGGTTGTTTTACAAGTAACCGAGCAGGACTCATGCATGGAGGCTAGTTCGAAGTTTTGTGGTGGAGAATAAGCATGTTCCCTTGTGACGATGGCTTTTTCTGGATCGAAGTTAACTTCTTCTCTTAGGGCTAAGTTTCTAGAGGCGGTTGCGTTCTCGTCTCTCCATGGGTTTTGCACACTTGGGCTTGATAGGGTAGCTAGGAGCATGGATATTTCAGTATCATTCAAATCCGCCAGCTTTCTATTGAAATACAGTTCACTGGCTCCTTCCAAGCCTTGTACCTGGTTGCCCATGTAAACTGTATTTGCATACATGTTTAGTATTTCTTCCTTTGAATGGAATAATTCCAAGTCTATAGCATAAAAAACCTCGGTGAATTTATTGAAAAATGAACGATTTTGTTCGTGGCCCAGCAGATTTTTAACAAGCTGTTGAGTGATAGTACTGGCTCCACCGACTCTGTGGCCGGTGACATCTCTGGATATAGCTCGAACAATACTAAACGGATTTATTCCAGGGTGAATATAAAAGAATCTATCTTCTTTTCTAACCAACAGATCTTTTACTCTAGAGGGAATGGTCAGGGAATACTGACTATACATGCCCCTTGTGTTGGGTAAAAGTGTGAGAACAATGCTATTTCTGTCATCTATAGCTGCTGATTCCAGGTTTTTATAGTTTGTAATAAGGTATTGATTGGCTAAATACAGCAATACAATGACAATTATTATCAAAAGTATAATTAGACCTAGGATATATTTTCTATACCACTTACTATTTACCATGCCCCCAAACTTCTTTAGGGAATGTTGTATATAGCGAAAATATTTAG
>CAIQCA010000029.1 GCA_903870235.1 uncultured bacterium | reverse complement strand
TATTGACCAGTGGTCTCAATATAGTCACCAATGTTGCGACTACAACTTTGGTTGCGACGACTACACCAGTTTTGGCTACTACAACCTCTCTGTTTGTGGCTACTCACATAGCACCGCCACAAATTATAAAAGGGGTATATTTTACTAGTTGGGCTGCCGGTACTCCGTCTTTTAGGAAACACTTATTTGATCTACTGGATGGTAGTACGATACTCAATTCTGTTGTTATAGATGTAAAAGATTATAGTGGTCGTATTGCTTTTCCGGTGAATAACCCAGATCTGATTAGCTTGGGTGCAGTCCAAAAACGAATTCCAGATATTAAGGAATTGATTAAGTCTTTACATGATAAAAATGTGTATGTAATTGGTCGCGTGGCAGTATTTCAAGATCCATTTATAGTTAAGGTAAAGCCGGAATGGGCTGTTCATGACAAGAATACCGGAAGATTATGGCAGGACTCCAGCGGGGCCTATTGGGCAGATCCTACCAATAAGGAAGTTTGGAAATACAACATTGCCATAGCCAAGGAGGCTTACGCGGTTGGTTTCGATGAAATAAATTTCGATTACATTCGTTTTCCTTCCGACGGGGCGGTATCCAGTACAGTGTATTCAGTGCCGCCAGAAAATAGTTTTATATATAAACCGATTGTGCGGGCTCCGATTGCTACTAGTACTAAGATAGTTGCCACAAGTACAACGAAAGTTGCTACTAGCACGAAAATTTCTGCTACCAGTACTAAATCCACAACAACAAATACTAAAACGGTCGCAACTAGTACCAAAGTTTTTGTGTCTGGAAAGTCTAAAGTTATTCGCGATTTCTTTGCATATGTTCACAATGAATTATCTCTTGGTAGTACATCCATTCCAATCTCTGCAGACCTTTTCGGCCAGACAACCAGTGATACTAGTGATATGGGGATTGGCCAACTCCTGGAGAACGCAATGCCTTATTTCGATTATATAGATCCGATGGTTTATCCATCACATTATATAAATGGCTTTATTGGTTATAACAAACCAGCTACACATCCTTATGAGGTCGTGAAGTATGCTATGAGTCAGGCAGTTGCTCGATCCAAAGTTGCTTCTTCCTCACCGCTGAAGATGAGACCTTGGCTTCAAGCATTTGACTTGGGTGCAATATACACGCCGGGAATGGTACATGATCAGATGAGAGCCACCTATGATACTGGTTTGACTAGTTGGATTCTCTGGAATGCTGGTAGTATTTACAATAAATCGTCACTTCTCTCGGATCCTAAAACTGCAGATGTTGCCATAAAAGCATCAACAGCTTCTAGCACCAGACCTTGACGTTTAGAAAAGAAGTAGTACTATTCGCCATGGAAAGCATTGGCTAACCTGTGGATTCGGCTTAGTCGGGTGGGGGCAAAGGTGGGGAGAAGTATCGCTTTTGTCAGATGTAAAAATTCCGACACTAACTTTAAGTCGGAGTACATGCAGGTTTTTGGTCAATTCGAGTGAGGTTAGTTTATGGCAACAGGACGGATTCCAGTATGGCAGAAAGACGGAGCGAGCTTGATCGCGGTTATCGCGGATCAGGATGCAAAATGGTCACAGGTGGCGGCACACGCCAAAGCCAACGGGCGATTTACCAGTCCCGACCATCTGCGTCAGCAGTTTCCCGATGTTCGGTTCACACTTGAACAACGGAAGCCAGTTGCGGCTGTCTCGACCTGAAGTATGCTCTCATAGCGCCTCACTCGTGCGCCCTTGGCACGAGTGAGGTATTTTTTATACACGAAAAGCCGAAATGGGTTAGTAATCCTTACTTAAACAGTTTGGTAAATTGTGGTAAAATAGTGGAAGTTAAAAACGGTCAATTTTTCAATAATTATGGACGAGAACCGAATTACATATTTTGCCGAGACTGACGCCCGAAATAAAAAGGTTAAGTTTGGTATAAGAGCCAAAGATCGTACTCGTCACGTCTATGTGATAGGAAAGACCGGTATGGGTAAGTCAACCTTACTCGAGAATATGGCTGTGCAGGATATACAAAACGGTGAAGGTATTTGTTTTATTGATCCACACGGAAAAACTGCAGACTTACTTCTAGAATATGTTCCCAAGGAGCGTATCAGAGATGTTATCGTGATTGCTCCGTTTGATACCGAATATCCAATCTCTTTCAATGTGCTCGAAAGTGTTGATCCGGAAAAAAGACACTTGGTTGTTTCGGGTCTTATGAGTACATTCAAGAAGATTTGGGTGGATGCTTGGTCTGCTCGTATGGAATATATTTTGACTAACACCCTTCTTGCTCTTCTTGAATGTCCGGGTTCTACGCTTCTTGGTGTAAACAAAATGCTTTCGGAGAAAGAATATCGCAAAGAAGTCATAGCCCATGTCAAAGATCCTTCGGTAAAAACGTTTTGGGTAAAAGAATTTGCAAACTATACAGAACGTATGGCTGCTGAGGCGGTGCCGGCCATCCAGAACAAGGTCGGTCAATTCACTGCCAATCCGCTTATCCGTAACATGATCGGTCAACCGGTATCGACTTTTGATTTTCGTCAGGCGATGGATTCACGCAAAATTATTATCATTAACCTTTCCAAGGGTCGTATCGGTGATGAGAATATGAAGCTTCTAGGAGGTCTT